>CBDUTO010000035.1:0-35328 GCA_965370315.1 uncultured Melioribacteraceae bacterium | reverse complement strand
GAGGAGCATACCTCTATTTCTGAAAAATTAAAAAATGATGAAGCTATTAGGCGCAATATGCAAACTAATATTGCAGAACTTATTAATGAATTAAACAATAAGGAAAAATCTTTCACAGAGTTTGCGAAAACAAAAGATCAGTTTGTTGATGACATTTCGCAAAAACGAAACGAATTAGATAATATAAACTTTGAAATTAAAAATAAAAAAGAGACTTTTTCTGAATTAGGAAAAGAGATTGAAATTTTTGATAATCAGAAAAAAGAGATAGAAGCTAATATTGAGAAAAGAAGATCTGTTGTTGAAGATGTAGAACGAATCTTGATTAGAAAGAAAGAGGAAGAGAGTAGTTTTGAAGAGCACCTAACAGAATTAAAAAACGAAGTTTCTGATTTTGAAGAGAAAAAATTTAAGGTTGAAGAGAATATTCTTCAATTAGAGAGTAGCTTTGCCGAAACAACTAAAAAGTTTACAGAAGAGGTAAATGAATCTAAATCAAAGCTTACATCACTGAAACAACTAATTATAGCGAAAGATAGAGACTTCAATAAAAAGGAAAAAACTTTTCTTGAAAGAAACACTCAACTAGCAGAATATACTGGAATGGTACGTATGCTTCGCAAAGAGAAAGAATCTGTTGCAAAGCAACTGAGTGAGTTAAAGAAAACAAGAGAAAAACTTAATGACAGCATTCTTTCGCTCAAAGAGAAAGAGAGTGTAGGAAAAATAACTATAAAGCAATATAATTTAGAAATTCAGGATTTAATTAAAAAACGTGAAAGAATTAGTTACGAACTAAATTCTTTATTAGAAAGTAGTAACTCTAGTTATAGTGAATATAATGAAAAAAATGGAACCCTAATTCTTGAAATTCAGAACTACGAAGGAATTATCGCCAATCTTTCTGAAAAAATAAACGACCTTGAATTGACCTTAGTTAAGATAAATGAAGATATTGCCAAAGCTGACTTAGAAAAGGAAGAGCGTTCAACTAGTATATCTCAATTAATAACTATGGAAAAAACTTTTAAAGATAAGGTTGAAACTTACAAAAAGGAATTAGAGAGAATTGAAGAAGAGACTTTTGTTGATGCAGTTCCAGAAATTCAACTTGATCAAAGTAATACGAGAACCCCAAAAGAACCAAATGTAAAAGTAAAAGTGGAGAAAAAGAATTAAATGCTTACCAAACGTGAGTTAAAGTATTATTCATCACTAAACAAGCTGAAGTATAGAAAAATTGAACAGAAATTTATTGTAGAGGGAATAAAACTAGTTGATGAAGCCATAAATAGTAATTATGATTGTGAAGTTATTATTGCTTCCGATAGCTTTGCCGAAACGCATTCCGATATATTAAATAAATATAAACATAGCACAATAGTTCAAATAATTCCTGAAAACGATTTTTCAACAATTGCTGACACCAAAACCCCTCAAGGGATTTTAGCAATTATGGAAATTCCCCTACAAAGATTTATTGACGAAACAAGAGATTGCACAATTGTAGCATTGGAAAATATTTCTGATCCTGGTAATGTTGGAACAATAATTCGCACATGCGATTGGTTCGGAATAAAAGATGTAATTATCAGCAGCAATTCTGTTGACATATATAATCCAAAGGTAATACGCTCTACAATGGGTTCTCTATTTCATGTGAACCTACATATATCTGAAAATATTATTGGAACCCTAAAAGCTTTGCAGAAAAATGGGAAATTGATACTTTGCGCAGATATGAATGGTGAGAGTATTTACAGTATCACAAAAGATAGTTCTTCCGTTTTAGTCTTTAGCAACGAAGCAAATGGACCAACTGAGCGACTTAGTGAAATTGCCGATTCAATTATTTCAATTCCAAAATTTGGTGATGCAGAATCACTTAATGTAGCTACCGCTGCAGCTGTTGTCATTTCAGAGTTTGCGAAAATTAACTAATTTACTATTTTAAGTACTAATAATTTCTCTTTTATAAAAAAAACAGCAAATTCAATTTTGATGACTTCAATAATAATTCTTGACATCATAGGTTTAACTCTTTCCACCACTTTTATTGTATTATTTATTATTTCTAATAACAGATTTAACAAAGCAAAGTATCCTTTAATTGCTGCGATGACACTACTGTTTTCACTTGCTCTATATAATTTATTCTTCGAAATAAACACATATGTTAATCCAAAGTACTTATTAATTATTGCATTCCCCTTACTCTACGTCCTTTATCCAGTAATAAATATTTATCTAAATTTAATTGTTAAAAAAGAACAAAAGGTTCAGATAGATTTTAAGCATTTTATAGCTCCATTATCTGTACATCTAATTTTATTGGTCTCTTATTTTATTTTAGGTGAACATGATTTCTCCGTATTTGCTAATCAAAGAGGCATTTATGAAAAACAATCTTCGGAGGCAACCGAATTATTAACCTTGATTCTTTTTGTAATTTATTACGCTCAATTCACATATTATTTGCTCCATTTTATCAAATTGAAGAAGAGTTTTCAGAATATTCATAAAAAATTGTTCGAATTCAGTTTGGTTGAATATTTTATTTATGGAATAATTATTTATGAGATAATTTCCATTTTAGTCTTGTTTTTAAATCAGTACATCTATCTAATTGAAATAATAGCTATCGATTTGATGATTCTCCTTTTAGGAATTGGTGGATTAAAACATGCTGAACTTTTGCTTGGGTTACAAGTGTCATCAAATATAAAAGAGAACGAAATTCTAAATTCTGATAGAAAGATTAAAAGTAAAATATCTGAACATAAACAAAAAGAAATCGCATTAGAAATAAAAAACATAGTTAAAACAGAGAAGCTATTTTTAAACCCGAACTTAAAGATTAGTAGCTTTGCACGTAAACTTCACCTTCCCGAAAATGAACTCTCAATAATTATTAATGATACACTAGGGAAAAATTTCTCCACTTTTATAAATGAATTTAGAATTGATGAGGCTTGTTATCTGCTTGCACAATCTGAAGCAAAAATTTCTGATATCTCAAACGATATAGGGTTTTTTTCAAGATCCGCTTTTAGCACTATTTTTAAAGAACTTAAAGGGCAAACTCCCACCGAATATAGAAATTCACTGCAATAGTTGGTTCTAAAACCCGTTTTAGAACACCCAAAAATTGATAATTAGATTTGATGGTTTTATTATACCAATTAATATTTAAATATTATTTATTAGGTGTTAAGTATGATTTCTCTCAAAAAACTTTTGCTTCTTATATCTCTCTTATTTTTAAGTTCATCCTCTATTGCTCAAACAAACTACGCACTCGATTTTGATGGGTCTAACGATTACGTTTCAGCCAGTAGTTTAACCTACACAAATAATCTTACAATGGAAGCTTGGGTAAACTGGGATGGACAATCCGGCAGTCCAGGAATTATCTATAATGGAAACTCTGGAAATTCAGGTTATGGAATTATGCTATACAGTGGAGCTACTCCCTCGCAAAGTATAACTATTCTGTGCGGTGGAGTTGCTTATGTTACCTCATCAACAGAATTACCAACCGATGAATGGCATCATATTGCTGCTGTTAGAGAAAGTGGAACGTGGAAACTTTACTTTGATGGAGTTGATAAATCTATCTCTAATTCTGCTGCTTCACCAAATTCTCCATCTGGTAGTTTTACTATTGGTTCAGTTACAGCTGGAACTGACCCATTTAATGGCAAAATAGATGAAGTCCGCTTTTGGAGTTCTGCTCGTTCACAGTATGATATAATTAGCACAATGCAATTACACCTTGATGGCTCTGAAACAAACTTAGAGGCAAATTGGCGATTAAATGATGGTAGTGGCACAACCGCAACTGACCTTGTTGGTTCTTACAACGGCACACTAAACAACATGACAAACGATGACTGGGTAACTTCCGCAATCTCATTCCAAGCAATTGCAACACGCACAAATAAAGCTTTAGATTTTGATGGCACAAACGATTACGTATCAACCGGATATCTTCCACTTGCAAACAGCAGTTTTACAATTGAGTTTTGGGCAAGGCAAGATGCAGCCTCTCTTAATAACTACAGAATGATTGTCAGTCAAGGAACTGGTGCTACAAATCAAGGATTACATATTGGTTTCCGTAGTGACAATAAATTCACTTTTGCCTTTTATGGTAATGACCTTGATGTAACAACAGCAACCACAGATACAGATTGGCATCATTGGGCGTGCAGTTATGATGCATCGGGAAACTCACGAAAAATATATCAAGATGGTAAACTTGTAGCTTCTGATAATCCAACTTCTGATTTTACTGGAGGCGATAAACTACAAATTGGTTACAATGCCTTTTCCGGTAATAATTTTTGGGATGGTCAAATAGATGAAGTTCGTGTTTGGGGTGATGAAAGAACACATGCTGAAATACTAAGCACTATGAATTTATATCTTGATGGAAGTGAAAATAATCTATTAGCAAATTGGAAGCTTGATGATGGTTCAGGTTATACTGCGGATGATTTGAAAACCGTTTATGATGGTACTTTACAGAATATGACAGATGATGATTGGGTAATTTCAACAATTCCTTTCGGCAATGGAGAAAGCCATTGGGAACAAAGTATTCTTGCACCAGGTAATTGGACTACGTTTACAAACACAGGAGTAAAGATAAAATTTACTACATTACCGGAAGATGAAATCGTCTCAGTAACAAAAATTAGTGGTTCACCTAATATAGTTCCAACCGATTTAGATGACGTATTTGATTCTCAATACTGGATAATTAATCGCTCTAGCAATGAACCGATTGAGGGAGATGTGGAATTATCTTTTGCTGAGGATTTACTTGCATCTGACAATACTTATCCCGAGAGAATATGTCTTTACACTAGAACAGAGAATAGCTATAGTAATTGGAGTTTTGAGAAAAATGCAAATTATGTTGAAGCAACAAATGATTATGCAACATTTAATGCACAGTCAATATCTCAACAGTATTTTAATGGTCGAATTTCTCCTCTTGAAATTGTTTCGAAAACTCCTGTGGATGGTGAGCAAGATATACTGCTTAATAGTAATTTTGTTCTTAACTTCTACAGAAATGTTTATGCAGGTTCAGGCAACATTATTCTCAAAAAGAGTTCTGATAATTCAATTGTTGAAACTATTACTGCTTCGTCTTGCTCAATTTCAAATGCTGAAGTTACAATAAATCCTTCAAACGATTTAGAAGTCTCAACATTGTATTACATTGAAATTGAAAATACTGCATTCAGAGATGCTAATAGCAATTATTTTGCAGGTTATTCATCTAATGATGATTGGGATTTTTCTACTTTTGATGATTTTCAACCAACATCTGTAAGTCCGGCAAATAATTCAACTGATATTAACAAAGATACAGATTTAGAGCTTAATTTTAATAGAGATGTAGTAGCTGGTTCAGGAAATATTTACATAAAAAAATATTCCGATGATTCTATTATAGAAACCATTCCTGCATCAAACTTTACATTTAATGGTATTATTGCAAAAATAACTCCATCAAATAACTATGAATTAAATACAAAATATTACATTACTATTGATAATAATGCTTTTAAAGATACTTACTATAATTATTTTGCTGGATACTCCTCAAAAGATGATTGGTGTTTTGCAACTCCAGAAAATCTTCAAATATCAACTTCAGAACCACAGAACAATGAGAATATAAATAATGATGAGAATCTTAAAATATGGTTTAATAGAAATGTGAGTGCAGGTACCGGGAAAATAAGTATTTATCGTTGTTCCGATGATGATTTATTTGAATCACTACTTGCTACTGAGTGTTCAATTTCCGGTCATGAGGTTATAATTAACCCCACAAATGATTTGGATGAAAATACTGATTATTATGTTTTGATTGAGAATACTGCCTTTAATGATATTTACAATAGTGATTTTGAAGGTTTTTATGCTAAAGATGATTGGGTGTTTCATTCGAACTCACTTGTTTATCTAACTTCAAAGGCTCCAACGAATGGTGATTATAACAATGCACATGGAGATTTATATTTACATTTTAATTCAGATGTTTCTGCCGATGTTGGTTCTATTATAATCAAAAAATACTCTGATGGCACTACTGTTGAGACTATTACAGCTAATTCTTGTTCAATTTCCGGAACAGATGTAGTTATAAATCCAACAAATGATTTTGAAATAGAAAGCACATACTATGTTATAATTGAAAATACAGCTTTTAAAGATGGTAGCAATAATTATTTTCCGGGTTATTCAAGTAAAGATGATTGGAATTTTACAATTTTACCTCCTTTAGAACTTGTATCTCTTTCTCCTGAAAATGGGAAACAAGATGTCCCGGTTAATTGGTGGGGGTTAGAATTGACATTTAATAGAGCAATGAATATTGGTAGTCCATGGATACTAGTTACAACTGATTATTTAAGTGGTTGTAGATTGTGCAAAAATTCATTGGGGCCCTACAATGCAGGCGCTTGTTCAGTAGAAGGCAATAAGGTAACTATCACAACATATGATTATCCTGGTGATTGGTTGAATATAAATTTTTATCTAAATATTCCTTCCGGTTCGTTTTATGATAATTATGGCAACTCTAATAGCTCTATAGGTTGGCAGTTTAAAACCGGCACACCAACTCCGGTAGAATTAACAAACTTTAATGCAGAATTGATAAACAGCCAAGTACAACTAAACTGGACTACAGCAACAGAAGTAAATAATTATGGATTTCAAGTAGAAAGGAAAAAGGGCAAAGTAGAAAGTGAAACATGGGAAGAGGTAGGTTTTGTTGAAGGGCACGGAAATAGTAATTCTCCAAAAGATTATAGTTATGTAGATTCAAATCCAATAAATGGTACTTCGACTCCGCTCAGCAACCAGCTCAGCTATCGCTTAAAACAGATAGATATTGATGGTGGTTTTGAATATTCCGATATTGTGGAAGTTGAAATAGAACTCCCAACAGAGTATAAATTAGCTCAAAATTACCCAAATCCGTTCAACCCAAGCACCGTAATAAACTATTCAATTCCAAAAGCTGGATTAGTGAAACTAAATATCTACAATGCACTTGGCGAAGTAGTTGCAGAATTGGTGAACGAAAATCTTGAAGCTGGTTTTTATCAACAGAGCTTTAATGCAACAAATCTAAGTAGTGGAATTTATTTCTACACAATTACTGTAAATGAATTTAGAGAAGTTAAGAAAATGAATTTTGTGAAATAGATGTGAGGTAAATGAATCTGTTGAAATATCTAATTCTGTTTTTAGTCTTCTTAACAATTGAATTAAGAACTACAAATAACTAAGTTTAAATAGTATCTATTTATATACTTTACAAAGATATTCTATTTTATTGAAAGTTTTGATTTCATATAAATTTTAAGCCAATATTTTAATAATAAATTCGACTTTTAAATAGAATAATTTTATACTTAGGAAGATATAAATGTATTCAAAGCGTTTATCACTCAAGACCTCTCATATTCCAACAATAACTATTCTTGTAGCCACTCAACTATTCATAAAACCTCCAATTGAGAATATGTGTACTCAACAAAAACTTTTTACTTAACAGTAATGATATAATTTAACTGAACCAGAACTATTACATACTTAGATTTAGGTAACAATAGCAGAATTCAAAAATAAATTTTCATAGTTCCGATATCAATTTATACTAAATGTAAAGGAGATCTAAAATGAAAAGTCATTCTATTATTTATCTAGTTTTAACAATTTTATTATTATCACTAATATCTTGCAAAGAGGAGAGTTCAACTGAACCAGATGCAACAAAATCCCTTATTCCATTAGCAAAAGATAATATTTGGACGTATGATTATGCAACTAATTTGGGTGACTATACTCGAGTGCTGGAAGTTGAAAGCGAAGTTTCAGATAATATATATAAGATAAATTATGCAACCAGAAACAAAAGAAATACTGAAGACTCACATTATTATACGGTAGTCGGTGAAAACAAAAGTGATGGGTATTATGTTGATGGTGATCTTCACTATAAATACCCTGTTGAGACTGGAGATGTATTTCAGAGAGATGGAACTACTGTAACTGTGAATGAAACTAATATTTCCATTACTGTTCCTGCAGGCACTTTTAATTGCATTGAGTATGAATATGATGTTTCAACTTATTGGGTATCACCGGAAGTTGGTTTAATTAAATGGAAAAAAGATGAATGGAATCATTCTGAATTGATAAGCTATACTTTAAATTAACTTTTTAATTTACAACAATTTAAATTTAGACTTCTTAATATTGTAAATTATCTTCAAAATAGGTATGTTGTTATACCTATTTTGAAACAATTAATTGTTGGTTAAGCCTTATGTTCAGATTAAAATTTAAAAATCTCACTACTATCTTTTCTTATACTACATTCGCAATGTTTCTTTCACTCAATACAAATCTGTTAGCACAAGACATATTTACTTCATCATTTGAAGATTATTCCACAAGCAGTATAAATGGTCAAAAAAATTGGGACATCTCTAGTGGTACAGCAATTATTACAGAAGATTTAGCCAATATTCATACTGGTGCAAAGTCATTAAGTTTTCAGGCAAATAGTGAAACTTTGGTTGTTGACAACACCACTTTTACCGGTTCACAACAAGGAGTTACTGGAATAGTATATGTTGATCTTTACGTTAAAATAAATTCTATGGCTACAAAAGATTTTGCAATTAGCGGATATGATCTATTTGGTGGTAGCCAAAAAAGAAGCTTTGTCTTAGAATTTGATACGCCATCTGGTACATCTGGAGATTTTAGAATTTATTATGGTTCATCTAAGCTTAAAGTTGGAACATATAGCTTTGATATCTGGAATAGAATCTCCGTAAGAGTTGATTATGCAAAAGAAGTTCACCAAGTAATATTTAATGGATCAGAAGCATTTTCAGCTGGATTTAGAGAATCATATACTCCTACTGCTTCTGGAAGCAGACCTGATGGAGTAAAAGAATATCATTCAATGAGATTTAATCTTGGTTATAATGGGGCAACAGGTAGTGTAGATGCTATAGTAGATGATATTTATGTTAGCACAACTCCAATAGCTGATATCGAATTCCCCGGATTAAACATCTCACATACTGTAGATATTAAGCAACCAAATGTTGGATCAATTTCAATCGATCCAGATGAAGATGAATACCCAGATAGTACAGAAATTACAGTTACTCTTAATCTCCCTGATGGTTACAAAAATGGCGGGTGGACCGGAGATCTTTCCGGAACAGAATTAGTAAATACTTTTCAAATAACTAAGAACATGGAAATTGGAGCTGTCGTTGAAGTTGACACATTAAATCCACCTCCACAATACAGCGTGACCGTAACTCAACCTGAATTTGGCTCAATAGCATTAGACCCTTCAGGAGGACTATATTACGAAAACACAAATATTACGGCTATTCTCACAGTTCCTATTGGCTACATAAACGAAGGCTGGACCGGGGATTTATCTGGAACTGAAACTCAAAAGAGTTTTACTCTCTTAGACAATATGGAAATTGGTGCTACAATAGTTGTGGATACAACTCCACCTAATGTTTATACTGTTTCAAGTTCTTCTGAACTAAAAGATGTTTGCAAAGGTACAAACTTACGACCTGGAGATATTGTAGAAGTTGAAGATGGGAATTATGATTCCGGTGGTATTACTGTTGAATCCTCAGGTATGTCAAATAAACCCATAATAATTCGTTCGAAAAACATAGGCAAAGCTGAGCTTGCTGGATCAACATATTTTACATTTAGAAAAAATGAATACGTAATTCTTGAAGGATTTCATTTTTCTTCAGAAAAATATACCGCTGTAAAACTTGAAGGATGTAACAATATTAGAATTACTAGAAACACATTTCAGTTAACTGAGAGCGATGGTGAAAGTGGCAAGTGGTTATACATTGGTGGATATTGGGATGATGGAACTTTATTGAGCCATCATAATAGAGTTGATCATAATATATTTAGAGATAAACACCAATTAGGAAATTTCATTACAATTGATGGCGGAGATAATGTTTCTCAACACGACAGGATTGATCATAACTATTTTTATAACATTGGTCCACGTCACGTTAACGAAATGGAAGCAATACGTGTTGGATGGAGTCAGCTATCTTTAACAGATGGATTTACAGTAATTGAATATAATTTATTTGAAGACTGTGATGGCGATCCGGAAATTATCTCAATAAAAAGTTGCAAGGATACAGTAAGATATAACACTATTAAAAGTTCACAAGGCACTGTATCACTTCGCCATGGTGATGGATCTGTAATTCACGATAATTTCTTCTTTGGAGAAGGGAAAGAAGGAACTGGTGGAATTAGATTATATGCTCGCGATCATAAAATTTATAATAACTACTTTGAAGGCTTAACTGGTTCAAAATGGGATGCAGCTCTAACTCTTACAAATGGCGATACTGATACTGGTTCTCTTAGTTCCCATTGGCGAATTGATAATGTAATTATTGCAAACAACACAATGGTTAACAATTTTTCAAATATCGAAATTGGATATGCAAAGGCTGATAATTCATGGCAGAAAGTTCCAAGAAATGTTATAATGGCTAACAATCTTGTTCTTGGAAGTGAAACAGATATCATTAAGGAATATAATGCCCCAAGCAATTTTACTTGGACAAAGAACATTATGCATCCTCAAAGTGGTGCTAGCCTTGGTATAACTGCAGCAGAAGATCAGATAAATGAAATAGATCCTCAGCTTATCTTCGTTGATAGCTTATGGCTATTAAGTTCAGAAAGCCCAGCTATCGATGCATCGGATAATTCCGTTATTAATTTACAATACGACATGCAAGGTCAACCAAGAATCGGGACTTCCGATGTAGGAGCAGATGAATATTCAACTGCTACAATAATAAGAATGCCTCTTACCGAAAATAATGTTGGACCATTTGCAGAAGAACCAGTAGTATCTGTTAAAGATGTAAATGAAACTAGCATATCGTATGACTTGTTTAGAAATTATCCAAACCCATTTAATCCGTCAACCGTTTTTGAATATAATTTATCAGCAAAATCACATGTTGCAGTCGATATATATAATACACTTGGGCAGAAGGTCTCCTCAGTAGTTAATGAAGTCCAAAATGTTGGTATGCATAAGGTTAGTTGGACTGCATTGGGTTTCTCTTCTGGAGTATATATTGCAACAATTAAAACAAAAGAAAGAATGCAAACATTAAAGCTATTATCGATAAAATAAATTTTGCTAATTCTTAAGGATTAAAATATACGATTTTTGCTGAGAACGGAGGTACACATGTTAAATACAATTTTTGATACATTGAAGAACTTTCATAACTCTACTAAGAGTCTACGTTCTATTATACTTTTTGCTCTATTTCTATTTCTATTTCTGTTTTTGGAATCGATAAATGGTGAAGAGATTAGAAAACAGAAACTTCAAATGAAATTGACGGATGGGAAACAGATTGAAAGAGAAACCCTTCTGCCTGGAGATATTTCTGAATTAAATGTTGAGCACATCACTCTAGCTGGTCCTATTTCATATACTGAAAAAACTATTGAAAACCATGAAACAATTCTAATATTTATAAAGGGCAAAGGGAATCTTATTGTTGATAATAAGAGCTACACAATTGTTCCAGAAACAATTGCCTTACCCTTTGCAAATTCAAAAGTAATTATAAATGTATCAAAAGGCGATACGTTGCATATTGTTCAAATGCATAAAGCACTTTCAGAACAAGATGTTTTGGATATAAAATCATATCCGCTAGAAAACAGAAAAGGTATTTATTTTACAAGTTTTGAAGATTGTGAAGCATATACTGAAAAAATTAAAAGCCCTAACACTGTAAGCAGAACTGTACTTCCCAAAGACCATATTCCAAGAGTTGCTATGGGAACAGTTAAAACAAAGGGCCCAGATGCGGTTGGGGCACATGAACACCCAATGCTTGACCAACTATTTTTAGGACTCGCAGGAAGTAACGTAACTGTATTTGCTGATGATGCTAGCACCCAGTTTAAAGAATTTGAACTTCTTCATATTCCAATTGGTTCAAGCCATGGTGTGAGTGTAGAAAATAATGAAACAATGTATTATTTGTGGATGGATTTTTTCTTAACAAAACAAGGTGAGGAATGGCTAAAAACTCATAAGAAGATAAAGAACGATTCAGATTACCCTGCTAAAAAACCATAATGTATTATCACTACTCTTCATCATAAAACATTTTTTTTAGTCTAATAAACTTACTAAAAGATGCCAGCAATTATTGAATTGCATTTATAGCAATTACCATTCACAATTTTGTTTGTATTAACATTGTGCCAATCCCTTTCTATCAAAGGGGTTTTGCAATTTAGACAGTATGTTGTTTCTGCTTTTGGATTATGTACATTACCAGTATAAACATATTTTATCCCAGCAGCCATTGCAATATCTCTTGCCCTATTAACTGTTGCTAAAGAAGTTTGTTTGTGATTTTGCATTTTAAATGTTGGATGAAAAGCTGTAAAATGGTGAGGAACTTCATCGCCGAGATTTTCTAAAATCCATTCGGACATTCGTTTAATTTCATCATCAGAATCATTTTCGTTCGGAATTAAAAGTGTTGTTATTTCAATCCAAATATCTGTTTCATTTTTTAACCATTTAATTGTATCAAGAATTGGTGCAAGTTGCGATGAAGTTAGTTTATGATAGAAATCCTCTGTGAATGCTTTAAGGTCAACGTTGGCTGCATCTACATATTTGTAAACATCTTTACGAGCCTCACTATCAATGTAACCGGCAGTAACCATTACAGATCTAATCCCCTCCTCACGTGCAAGTTTTGAGATATCAATCACATATTCTCCAATGATAGTAGGGTCGTTATAAGTATACGCAATTAATTTTACATTATGCTTTTTTGCGAGTGCTACTACATCTTCTGGAGTGGCAGAGACTGAGTTTACTTCATCTAATTTTGATTTACTCATTGTCCAGTTCTGGCAGAACTTACATCCAAGATTACAGCCAGCTGTACCAAAACTTAAAATGTCCGTTCCTGGATAGAAGTGATTTAATGGTTTTTTCTCAATTGGATCAATTGCAAATCCAGTTGGTCGCCCATAACCAGTAGAAAAAAGGGTTCCCGCAATATTCTCTCTGATGAAACAGAATCCTTTTTGTCCATCTGCTAAAACACAATAGCGAGGACAGAGTGTACATCTAATTTTACCACTCTCTTCTGTTTTCCACCATTTAGCTTTTTGATTCATATTGTTTTTTACCACAAAGTCGCAGAGACGCAAAAAAATTTTAATATTCCTTTGTGCCTTAGCGATTTTCTTATTAAACTACTTTAAATCTAACCCAACTTCTTCTCTCTACTTCTGCAAGTGGAGCACCAGCAGCAAAGAGGAGCAAATCTCCATCATTTATAAATTTTTTCTCTTTCAATATTTCAACTGATCTATTCATATAATAATTTTCATCATTAATGTTTTTTAGATATAATGGAGTAACTGACTTGTGTAGATTCAGTGCGTTCAGAACTTCAAAATTATCCGAAAACGCATAAATATCAGCATTAGGATTGTACTTGGACATCCGCATTGCTTGCCTACCTTCATGAGTAAAAACAACTATTGCATCAGCTTTTACTTGATCGGCAATTTGCGTAAAACCTTTAGCTGTTGCATCAAAAATATTTTCTATTCCATCAGCTGGTTCTTCCCAATTTACTTTAGCAAGAAATTGTCTTTGCGATTGAATGGAAAGTAATATTTCACGCATCATTTCAACAGTTTTTATTGGATACTCACCAGCAGCAGTTTCACCACTAAGCATTACTACATCTGTTCCGTCAAGAACAGCATTAGCAACATCGGATGCTTCTGCTCTTGTTGGAATTGGGTTTGTTATCATTGATTCTAACATTTGCGTTGCAGTAATTACAAGCGTTCCTACTTCATTGCAACGTCTAATAATTTTTTTCTGAATTGCAGGAACAAGTTGTGGTTCAATTTCAACACCTAAATCACCCCGAGCTACCATTATTACATCAGCAACCTGAAGAATATCTTCAAAATTTTCGACTGCTTCTGGCTTCTCAATTTTTGCTATAATTGGTTTTTTATACCCCCTAAGCTCAAGCCAATTTCTAAGTTCAACAATATCTTTTGCCGAACGAACAAAAGAAAGAGCCACGTAATCAATTCTATATTGCAAGGCGAATTCCAAATTTTTCTTGTCTTGCTCAGTTAATGCTGGAGTGCTTAATTTCATTCCAGGTAAGTTCATTCCTTTTTTAGGTTTTAGCTTTCCACCTTCAATAATCTTACATATCAGCGAACGTTCTTTCTTTTCGGATACTTCTAATTTTATTAGTCCATCATCAATTAAAATTATTTCACCAATTTGAGCATCTTCCACCAAAGATTTATATGAAGCCGAAATTATTTTTTCATCGCCTTTAACTTCATCAATTGTTATTTCAATACTATCGCCAGAATTAATTTTTATTTTATCTTTTTTTAATTTTCCTATTCTGATTTTTGGACCTTGCAAATCTTGAATAATTGGAATTGGGAGTTTTCGTGTTTCACAAACTTTATTAATTATTCCAAAAAGATTATCGAAATATTCTTTATCACCATGCGAAAAATTAAGTCTGAAACCATTTACGCCGGCATCCACAAGCTTAAGTATTTGTTCTTTGCTATCACTTGCTGGGCCTAGTGTTGCTAATATTTTTGTTTTTGTTCTTCTAATTGCCATTATGCTTTTACCTATTTTTTTCTTCTATTTGTCTTTATCTTTTTTACATGTTCTTCTTTTTGGGGTTGAGGTTTTGGAGTGGTTTTTTTTCTCATTTCTCTCAAACGCTTTTCAACTTCACCAAATATTGTATTAGGTTGGTAATGTCCACTTGCTAATTTTTTCCCAGCTCTAACACCCATTAATAGTTCGAGTGCTTCTTCTACTTTAGATACTGCATATATAGAGAATTTTCTCTCTGTAACAGAATTAACTATCTCATCTTTTAACATTAAATCTTGCACATTTTGAATTGGTATAATTACTCCCTCTCTTCCCGTTAATCCACGGGCTTTACAGAGATCATAAAATCCTTCAACTTTTTCGTTAACTCCACCAATTGGTTGTATATCTCCTTTTTGATTTACAGAACCAGTAATTGCAAAAGATTGTTTAATTGGGATTTCGGTCATTGCAGAAAGAAGTGCCGTAATCTCAGTTATTGATGCACTATCACCATCAATCATCCCATAACCTTGTTCAAAAACTAGACTAGCATTGAATGAAAGAGGGATGTCTTTTCCAAATTTCTCTTTTAAATATCCTGTAATAACAAGCACCCCCTTGTTATGAGTACTTCCACTGAGCCCTGCTTCACGTTCCACATTTATTATACTTCCATTACCTAAAGCTACTGTAGCTGTTATTCGTGTGGGTTTACCAAACGAATACCTATCACCACCATATACAGCAAGACCATTAATTTGTCCTACTCTACTTCCGGAAACATCTATCATCATTGTGCCATCTTCAAACATTTCATTTACTTTGGATTCATAAAGTCCATGCCTTTCTCGGGCGGAATTATATGCTTGAGTAACATGATAGTCTGTAACCACATCAGCATCAACATCAGACGCCCAGAAATTAGCTTCTTGAGTCAAATCAATTATGTATGAAAATCTAGTAGTCAATTTATTTTTAGATTCTACATAGCGAGCTGAATATTCAAGAATCTTTAGAATTGCAGATGAGTCAAACTCTTTTAACTTTTCTTTAATAACTAATCGCTTAATAACTTCTACATATTTTTTAACATTTCCATCATTACGCTTCATCTCAGAATCAAATTCTGCCTTAACTTTAAAAATTTTGTTAAAGTCATCTTCATAAGCAGAGAATAGTGAATACGTGTAGGCACTACCAATTAGTATTACTTTCGTATCTAGTTTAATTGCTTCTGGTTTCATTACGCTTGGTGAAGCTTGATATGAACTATGCTTATCTTGAATTTCCATTTTGCCATAATACAACGTTCGTTTAAGAGCTTTCCAAACACCAGGTTCTGAATAAGCATCAGATGCGTTCAAAATTAAATAGCCACCATTTGCTCTTAAAAGTGAACCAGATTTTATTCCAGTAAAATCAGAAAACCATCCACCATTACCATCGCTAAATTTCTCAATTGAACCAAAAAGATTTTGATAAGTCGGCGATGTTTCAACAACAACTGGGCAATCTTTCTGTCTTGAATTATCGAGAATAATATTAACTTCATATTCTTTTAAATAATCTACTATTATCCCATTCTCTAATTCCACCTCACTTGGTTTCTCACCATTAAATACTTCTATGTTACCAAGTATATCATTAGCAACCATATTTAAGTATGTATTAACTCCATTGACACGGTATTTAGATTTTAAATTATCAAGCGAAAATGTAACTATCTCTTTAACTGCACTTTGCTCTAAAGTTTCAATTTCATCCTTAAGATTATTAGTTAATCTAAATCCCTCCTTAAATACTTTTTTTAGTTCTGCTCTATAACCAATGTACTTTTTAGTTAAATTCTCAGCTCTCTTTTTGGTAATAACCTTTTCACCAACCAATTCACTTAATGACAGCATTGGGAAAGCCTTTTCACCAACAACAGCAAATATTTCTGGATGGACAGTCTCCCCGTCCTTTATCTGGGCAAGGGTTAAACTATCTTTTGTTAATTTTGCTTCAAACGTTCCCATTAATTTGGTTTGAACATCATGATACTTTGAAATTAACTTTTCTTTGTTTTTTGTAAATGGCGCTGACTCAAAAGTTTTAGCAACTTGAGCCTGAATAAACTCTATACTGCGGAACATATCCTTTTTAAATTTAATTGCTCTTCCAGCCTTAAATTTTAAAAGAATTGGTCTATCCTCATCTTCAAAATTATTTACATAGGCGTAGTCATTCATTATTGAGCATTCGGGCTGTAATGTTTCAAGCATCTTCTGTACAGTAGTAAATTTTCCAGTTCCGGAAAGGCCTGTAATAAAGATATTGTATCCTTGTTTACGGAGCTCAACACCCAAGCGTAATGCTTTTATTGCTCTCTCTTGACCAATAATTGCTAGAATAGGTTTCTCTATATCCGTTAACTCACCATTTGCAATATCTGGATTGAATATATACTTCAAATCTTCCGGTAATAATTTTTTATGTCTGGAAGGCTTTAATAATGCCACTGTATGCTCCAACTATTAGAAAACATGTACAATGCAAAGATAATGTTATTTACGTACTATTTATAATTGAATCTTGTTATTGATTTTACCATAACTTTTATTATTGAATATCTTCTTATCTTTGCAACGTTCTTCCCAATAATTTATTGCGGAAGGTTTTTCTATTTTAAACAAAATGACAATGAAGAATATATTATTAGATAAATTTCCAAAACTAAACTCAATTATTGAATTAGAAAATTATTTTAGGAATCAATCGCCTATTAATATTTCTAGATTAGCGGGTTCTCTAAAAAGTTTAATTGTTTCTTTAATTCTCTCAAAAGAGAATAGGCTAACCCTTCTTATTCCAACAAGAAAAGAAGTTGATGAATTAAAAGTTGAGCTCACAATACTTGGAATGGGTGATAGACTTGTTGTTATTGATGAATTTACTACTGATATACTGCAGGAAAAAATTACCTCCCTAAATCAAAAAGATAAATTTATACTCCTATCAACATATAAACTTCTTCAAACAAAACTTCCGCAAAAAGCATCACTTGAAAAGAACACTACCAAGCTTACACCAGGTGGTGAAATTACTTACGATGATTTAATTGAGTACCTCGACATGCTTAATTATGCACGAGATAAGTTTGTGGAAAACCCAGGCGATTTTTCCATTCGTGGATCAATAATTGATTTTTGGTCATTTAGTGAAAAACATCCTTGCAGAGTGGAGTTTGATGGAGATTTTCTTGAGTCAATTAGATACTTCGATTCCGAAAGCCAACGCTCTACTGGAAAAACAGAATCCGTGACTCTTGCTCCAAATATCTCAACAAGTGAAAATGAAACTCTAACCGATATTTTTGAATATTTGGACAACTCAGTAATTTTTGCATCTCAATATCATCTAGAAGAATTATTTGAAGAGCCCAAAGAAATGGTTTCTGAAAATAATATTGCTGAAAATATGGAAGATGATTTAAAAGAGGAGATCTTTGAAGATAATTCAATAAAAGAGGAGGGTGACGTAACCCCAAAAGAGAGAGAGGTAATGCCTTATACATTGGATGAGCTTCTTTCAAAAAATGTAAAGTGGATTGTTGAACAGGAAATTGACACCGATGATAGATATAATGTTCCTATAACAGAAGCCCCAATTGTTAACTCAAACTTCAAACTCTTGTTCAATCTTCTAGCAGAGTATGCTTCAAAAGATTTCCAAATTCTAATTGCCACTGAGAATGAGTTTCAAAGCAAGAGGTTGTTGGACTTACTATTCGATTTTCAAAACGAGATTACCAACCTACTTGATAGTGGGGTAATTAAAATAATTGAGCTTCCAATAAAAGCTGGGTTTGTAGCTAAAGAAGATAAACTTCTTGTTCTAACAGATTATCAGCTTTTCAACAAACCATATCGTACTAAAGTAAAAAGTAAATCGAAGTATAAAAAATCGAAAGTAAAAGAGTTTGCTTCTATTAAACGTGGTGATTATGTAGTTCATGAAGCATTTGGAATTGGGAAATATATTGGACTTGAAACTATTAAAATTGGGCTCATCGAGCAGGAATCCATTAAACTAAAATACGCTAATAATGACATTGTTTACGTAAACCTAAATTACCTCTCTTTAATTAAACGGTTCTCTTCCAATGATGACGTACATCCACGCCTCTCTACTCTTGGTAGTACTGAATGGAAAAACAAAAAGAAAAAAGTAAAGGGAAAGATTAAGGAAGCAGCGAGAGACCTGATAAGACTTTATGCGCAACGCAAAGCTACTCCCGGATTCCAATTTAGTGAAGACACTATTTTTCAAAAAGAATTAGAGGCATCATTCTTTTATGAAGACACACCTGACCAAACGACAGTAACAGAGCAGGTAAAGGCCGATATGGAGTTTGAAAACCCAATGGATAGACTTGTTTGCGGCGATGTGGGATTTGGCAAAACTGAAATTGCAGTTCGTGCAGCCTTCAAGTCAGTTAGTGATAGTAAACAAGTTGGAATACTTGTGCCAACTACCATTTTGGCTGAGCAACATTTTAATACATTTAAAGATAGGTTAAACCAATTTCCAGTAAGAATAGCAGTACTTTCTCGTTTTGTAAAACAATCTGTTCAGAAGGAAATTATTCTTAAGCTTGCAAATGGAGAAATAGATATAGTAATTGGAACTCATCGCTTACTTTCGAAGGATATAAAATTTAAGGATTTAGGTTTACTTATAATTGATGAGGAACATCGTTTTGGAGTAATGGCAAAAGAGAATCTTCGTTCTATAAGAGCAAATGTAGACACATTAACTTTAACTGCAACTCCAATTCCTCGTACGCTTAATCTTTCATTACTTGGTGCCCGAGATTTATCAATTATTACAACACCTCCTCCAAATAGACAATCGATATATACTTCTGTCCAAAAATTCGACATTTTAAAAGTCCGTGATTATGTTAGAAAAGAATTAGATAGAGGTGGCCAAATTTATTTTATTCACGACCGTGTACAATCTATTGACAAAATTGCAGAGTACGTACAACGTCATATTCCAGAATTAAAAATTGCTGTGGCTCATGGTCAAATGAAACCAGCACAACTTGAAAAAGTAATCTATGATTTTATGAATAATGAATATCATATGCTTATTGCGACCAAGATTATTGAGTCTGGCATTGACATTCCTAATGTGAATACGATTATTATAAATCGCGCTGATAGATTTGGACTTGCAGAACTGCACCAACTTCGAGGTCGTGTTGGAAGATCAAGTAGACAAGCCTATGCTTATTTACTTGTACCATCACTAAAAACAATTTCAAAAAAAGCTGTGAGACGTTTGCAAGCAATTGAAGAGTATACAGATCTTGGTGGTGGCTTTAATCTTTCTATGCGCGATTTAGAAATAAGAGGTGCTGGCAATTTACTTGGAACAGAGCAGAGTGGAACCATTGATACTGTTGGGTTTGATATGTATGTTAAGCTTTTGGACGAGGCAGTTGGAGAGCTAAAGCTTGGTGAGTTTAGAGATGAGTTTAAAGACCTTCCAAAAACTTTGGAACGTTCAGAACCTACTATTGATACTTTCTTCGAACTTGGAATTCCAAAAACATATATGCCTGACCAATCTGATAGACTTAGCTATTATACAGCGATGTTTTCAATTGTTAAAATTGAAGAAGTTGAGGAGATAAGAGAAGATATGATTGATCGATTTGGAAAACTTCCGCTAATAATCGATAGACTAATCCAAGCAGCTATACTACGCTTCTATGCTTCAATTACTTTAATGGAACGAGTTGTGATTCTTCGTAATAAGATTTCTGTAATACTTCCTAAAGCAGATAAAGAGGAATTCTATCAGGTAAAATTCCAAGAATTTATGCAACTTATTCTCTCAAAATATGCTCGTGATATTCACTTTATTCAAACCGAGAAGGTAATGAAAATAGAGATGGTGAATAAATTTAGGTCTCCAGAAGAAACACTAACTTATGTGATTGATTTAATTAAGGAAATTAATAGCAAGATTTTTATAAAGTAGATTAATTCAAATTAGGAATTACTAGAGTAAAAGTACTCCCTTTCCCTTTCTGACTTTCTACAGAAATTTTTGCTGAAATTAAATCGCAGTATTTTTTTACTAGAGACATACCCAAACCATTACCATCATAAGAGCGACTATAGCCTTGTTCCTCTTGAGTAAATGAGTTAAACAAACTTGGTAAAAATTCTTCTCTCATTCCTATTCCGCTATCTTCTACAATTATATTTAGAATATTATTTTCATCTTCCATTGTACTAATTTTAACAAAACCAGTAGAAGTGTATTTAATTGCATTATCAACCAAATTGCTAATAACTTGTGAGAGAGCATATTCATCTGACATAATATTTTTTTTGTTCAATTCCAGTTCTAAACTCAATTCCAAATTTTTATTATTAGCCGACTGGAGATATTCATTCTTACCTCTATTTAGCATTTCACTAACATCTATTTTTGACACAGTTATTTCGTAAGAACCTAATTGTAAATCTGTCATGTTTAGTATTAAATCTATAGTCCTTATAATTCGTGTACTTGCTGACTCAATGCTCTGGAAACTAACTTTCATATCCTCGGAAATAGTATCTTCTACTTCATGTTTTATTAACTCAATAAAACTCATCACTACATTTAGCGGGCTCCTAATTTCGTGAGACATTTGGGCAAGAAATTCTGTTTTAATTTTTTCAGAATTCTCAGCATCTTTTTTTGCAATATTTAGTTCGGCGGTTCTTCTTTCAACTCTTTTTTCTAAATCATTTGAAAGCTGGATTAAGTTTTCCTTTTTTATTTCGAGTTCATTAATTATCACCTTCAATTCGGCATTTTTATTTTCCAACATACTAAAAGATTCTTCACGATTAGATGTAAACAAATATGAATATAATGACACAACTAAATATGATGGAATGAACCTTAATATATAATCCATTTGGTATGTTGCAAAACAATCACACTCATATTGAAAAACAAAAAAGAATAACGACACCAAAATCAGCATAGTAGTATTTGAATATAAACCATTTTTAGAGTCAAGCAGCGAAAATGTTACCAATGGGTAAGTATAAAGCCATAGACTTGCAGTGTTATTAACACCACCTGAAGTTAAAAGAAATAGATAGAAAAATCCGACAAAAATCGCTGAGGTAATAGCTACATTATAATACTTTTTAGTTCTGCGTAAATATATTGTTTGAAGAATAAGTGATGTAGCAAAAATCAAATCAGCAATAGCTAACATAAAATAGTTCTGAACAAGAGCGAATATTCCTAATGACACTGAAACTAATATTGCAACATTTGCCCCAGCATTATACATTCTAACTTTGAAAACTAGGAGTAACCCATGTTCACTTTTGGTAAACCCTGCTTTTAAATAAGCATCTATTTTATCTAAAATAAATTCTAACATAAATTCCTTAATATCTAATTGTATTAATATTAAATTAAATATTTTTCATATTAATAATATACAGCTTATTTTTCAAATTTGGAATAATCAAAGTAAAAGTAGTCCCTTTTCCTTTTTTACTTTTAACAGAAATATTCGAGTAAATAATATCACAATACTTTTTAACCAAAGCCATTCCAAGCCCATTACCATCATAAGAACGAGTATAACCTTGCTCTTCTTGACTAAATGAATTAAAAATATTTGGTAAAAACTCTTTCGACATCCCAATTCCTGTATCTATTACTTTAATAACTAAATCACTATTTTCATTATTTTCAGCGAAAATTTCTATATAACCTTTATCAGAATATTTTATTGCGTTATCAACTAAATTACTTATTATCTGAATTAGTGCATACTTATCGGAAATAATTTTCTTTCTATTAAAATTAATATTTAGTCTTAAATCTAAACCTTTTCTTGTTGCATATTGGTGGTACTCTTTTTGTACTTTATTTAAAGATTCAATAATATTTATCTCTTCTAATGAGGATTCGTAAGACCCTAATTGCAAGTCAGTCATATTTAGAATTAGATCAATGGTTCTTGTGATTCTAGTACTTGCAGAATCTATACTTTCAAAACTATTCATCATATCTTCAGTTGCAACTTCTGCAAGATCCTCTTTTAATAATCCAACAAAGCTTAAAATAACATTTAATGGACTCCTAATTTCATGTGACATTTGAGCAAGAAATTCTGTTTTTATTTTCTCAGATAATTCAGCTTTCTCTTTAGAAGAAATTAGCTCTTCAAGCATTTTTTTCTTTTCAGTAATATCCTCTTTAATAGCAACAAAATGAGTGATTTTTCCACTCTCATTTTCGATTGGTGAAATTACAGCATTTTCCCAATAGAGGTCACCATTTCTCTTTTTATTAAGAAATTCACCATGCCAATCCTTTCCTGCTAATATTGTTTTCCATAAATTTTTGTAAAACTCTGCAGACATAGTCCCAGATTTTAATATTCTTGGATTTTCCCCAACAACATCCTCAAAGGTATATCCGGAAATTTTTTCAAATTTTGGATTAACATATTCAACTTCTCCCTCTAAATTGGTAATAACAACACTAACAGGACTTTGTATAATTGCTCTAGAAAGTCTTAAAGCATCCTCTTGTGCTCTGTTCCTCTCAAGATAGAGACTTAATTGATTTCCAATCACTTCAAATAAACCAACACTTATTTTATCATAGGCATTGCGATCGTCATAATTTTGAACTGCCATTATCCCAACTACTTTAGCACGAACTTTTAAAGGAACACCAAGCCAGACTTCAGGAATAGTTCCTATAATATCTATTTCACCAGAATTAGCTAGCTCAATTATTTCTTCTTTATTAATTAGAAGTCTCTTCTTACTATTAATCACAACACCAGAGATTGAATTTTCGACAGACCAAGTATCTATACTATCTTTTTCGTCTTTACCAATATTTGCTTTAAGCATCCTTCGTTTTTCATCAAAAAATGCAATATAGAAGTTTGTTGAATTTAGTATTTTATTTAACTCAGTCCTTACTTTTTTGAATAACTCGTTAGTATTTGGAGAGTTTACTATTGCCTCAGCAATATTGTATTGAATTTCATGGACAATCTGATTCTGTTTCTCTTCTGTAATATCTTTTGCCGAGCCAATAATTCCAATTAATTTATTGTTACTTTTATCCCAAATTGGAGAGCATGCATTTCTAATCCAAATTATGTTACCATCTTTGTGGTGTGTTCTAACTTCTAAAGTTACTTCTTTATTTTTGCTTAGCTTATTAAATGCTGCATTATCAATTTCAATATCACCTTCATGAAGAAGAGCTGACCAGCCTCCAAGTTTTCGATACTCTTCTAACTTATAACCGGTCATTTTTTTGAATGATCCAGCAACCCAAATTGTTTCTAAAATATTTTTATCGTTAAATCTAGACTCAAAGAGATAATCAGAAGTAATATTTGAAATTAATTTATACTTCTCTCCGCTCTCTTGAACAGCAAAAAGAGCCTCTTTTTCTTTGGTAATATCTTTTACTGAACCAAGAATTCCTATTAGTTTATTTTTGGAATAATCCCACATTGGATATCCAAATGCTTTAACCCAAATAATATTTCCATTCTTATGGTAGGTTCTTACTTCCGTTGAAAATGTTCTATTGGCTAAACTTTCTTTATATCCATTATCATAAATTTTAATATCGTCTGGATGAATTACTTTTCTCAACCCACCATGTTTTTTATATTCATCAAAAGTGTAACCAGTAATCTCTTCAAAAGAACCACCAACCCAAACTATATCAATAACTCCATCATCAGTAATTTTAATTTCATAGACATAATCTGAGGTAACTAAAGAAAGAATTCTATATTTTTCTTCATTCTCTTCAAGAGCAATAGAAGCAAGTTTTTCTTTTGTAATATCAGTACAGGCTCCATTTATACCAACTAATTTATTGTTTTTACAATCCCACACTGGTGAACCAAAAGATTCAATCCAAACTATTTTTCCACTTTTATGAAAAGTTCTAACCTCTATCTTAACTTTTTCATTATTTTCTATTTTTTTATAGGCCTCTCTATCTCTCTCTAAATCATCCGGATGTAGAGCCCCAATCCAACCCCCAACTTCATTATACTCCTCAAAAGTATATCCTGTAATCTCTTCAAAAGAACCACCAACCCAATAGGGTATACTTTTTCCATTTTTATCGATAACTGTCGAAAATATATAATCAGAAGTAAGATTAGTAATCAGCTTATATCTAGCTTCACTCTCTTTTAGAGCTAATTCTATGTTCTTCTCTTCAGTAATATCTTTTACAGCTCCATATATTGAAACAACGCGTTGTTCTTTCTCACTCCACACTGGAGATGTAGATTCTCGGATCCAAACGATATCCCCATTTTTATTAATAATTCTAACTTCAATTTCAATTCTTCTATTCTGCCGTAATTCCTCAGAAGCTACTTCGTCAAGATGAACATCTTCTGGATGTAACGCTGCTGCCCAGCTTCCATTTTCTATATATTCTTCTAATGTATATCCGGTAATTTTTTCAAAAGAACCTCCCACCCAGTCCATTTTACAATTACCATTTTCTAGAACATTCGCAGTAAATAAATAATCGGAAGCAGAATTAAGAATAACTCTATATTTTTCCTCATTTCTCTTTAATTCTTTCTCAGTTTTTTTCTGCTCTGTTATGTCAATAGCTGACCCAATAGCAGCTTTTTTCCCTTCCCAACTAATTTTACCAGCAGTAAAATCAATCCATGCATCACTTCCATCCTTTTTTACCAATCTAAATTGGTATCTACTTTCAACTACATCACCTTTCTGACGAGCAAAACCACGTTCACTAATTAACTCTTTGGAATCAGGATGCACAACATCCCAAATCTTCATGCCAAGTAATTCATCCGTAGAAAAACCAGTTAGTTCCTCTGTGCTTTTGTTTACGAAAACAAATTTTTCATCCTGATAAACAAATATAGCAGTTGCTGTTGATTCTGAAAGATTTCTAAAAATTGCCTCACTTTCTCGTAGGGCTCTCTCTGCATTTTTTTGTTTAGTAATATCTTCCATTATTGTGTAAACTTTTTCTACTTCACCCTTTCTATTTGATAACGGGATAATAAAACATGAGTAAGTATTATCTGTCCCCCATTTAGAAGTATATTCAATATCTAATGATAACGTTTCATTATTTTTCACACATTCACTAAACAATTTTGAATATCCATTTTTCACTAATGGTGGAAAAGTTAATACATTAATTTTCTTTGTAGCTTCAATTGATGGTGAACCTAACATTTGTAAAAATTCACTATTACTATCAATAACATTCCCTTTACTATCTGCAATATAAGTTCCTAGTGGAGAATTTTCGAACAAAAGACGAAAGTTAATCTCACTTTCTCTTAGAGCTTCTTCAGCTTCCTTTCTTTCTGTAATATCTTTAACAATGTTTGTGCTCTTTATTATTTTTCCTTTTCCATCATATTGAAAATTTGTAAATTGTTCTACCCATACAATAATACCATTTTTTTTATTAGCTTTAAATTCACACGTATGGCTAGACTTTTGATTAGTCTTGCATTCTTTATACTCAGCAATAATTTTGTTTCTAAAATCTTCATGAACAAATAGAAATGAAATTTTTCCAATAATTTCTTTATCACTAAATCCTGTAATAATCTTAAACTCTTGACTAATATGAGTAATTACTCCCCTTCTATCCACTTCGTAATAAGCTTGTTTAAGATTTAAGATAATATTTTTATATCTTTCTTCGCTTTTTTGGAGTGCTCGCTCTGCTTTTTTTCTTTCACTTATATCTTGTGCAACAGCAATTACTACTTTTTTTCCGTTATATTTTCCTGGAGAAAGTCTTACATCTTTAGGGAATGCTACCCCATTTTTTCTTAAGCCCCAATACTCAAACTTCTCCTCTTTTCCATTATAGGCATTAGTTACAGCCTTCATAATTGCATTTATATCGTTTTTATCAGGTGCACTAATAAAGGCAGGTGTATTACCAATAAACAATTCCCTTGGATACCCATACATTTTTTCAACACCAGCATTAACATCAATAAATACTCCATTCTTATCTTGAATATAAATTGCATCTGAAGTTGAATTGAAAATTCCTTTGTAATTTTCTTCACTTATTTTGATTGCTTCTTCTGCTAACTTACGTTCAGTTATGTCAGTACTTATTGCAGAAACTCCAGTAACTATTTTATTTGAAACAATTGGATTTAATGAAACTTCGTAATGATAAGTAGAATCCCTAAAATCAGCAGAAAATTCAAATGAATATTTTTCTCCTGAAAGTGCCCTATCATATTTTTTCTTCCAGAAATGATATAATTCATCTGTAAGCAATTCTATAGCATTATTGCCAACCTCTAATTCAATTGTGTAGCTAAGAAAATATTGTTCTTTATATAAATCATTTAGAATTATATAGTTATATTCAGCATCAATAGACCAAATTGATTCTTTTCGTGTATTAATAAGAGATTTTAAGTTTATTTCTGAAAGTTCAACTTTTTTCTCTATTTGCTTTTCTTTTGTAATATCACGATATGTTGAAACTACTTCACCTGAAGGTAATTTGAAAATAAAGTTTTCCTTCCACCTGACTATCATTTCACCATCAAAAATAGAGACTGGATATTTTTGTGAAATTCCTGTTTTCCAGACTTCCTTGAAAACACTTAATAACCCAACTTCAAAAACTTCTGGGAAAACCTCAGTAACATTTTTCCCAATTATTTTTTCTCTTTTTATTTTAGATTGTTTCTCTGCAACCGCATTAAAATTTACTATAGTAAAATTATTTCCATTTTCAATAGCTTCATATACTATAATAGCATCCTGCATGTGATCAAATAATCTGGAATATCTAATTTCACCATTTTGATTTGAATTGTTCTTTTCAATATCTTTAAGAAGTTCTATTACTTCCTGATTGTTTTTCATATCACTTTTAGAGAGTTTTTTTAATAAGCTAGAAATTCTCTCATTGATACTCTTATCTTTATTCTTACTTCCACTCATAAAAACTCTATTAAATAAAAACAATATGCTAATAACTACTATCGAAATAAAATTGATAATTTTAACAAATACTTTCTTTCGAATATGAAATTTGAACTTAGTTTTTCTTTAGCTAAAAATCAAGGCTATCATTACCATAAACAAAAAGAGCTGAATATTCAGCTCTTTTATAATAATGGCTTCAATATTGAAAGACACAAAAACTTTATTTTATAAGCAACATCTTCATTGCTTTTGAGAATTTTGCATTACTACCAACTGAAGTAGCATTTATCCTTATTATATATATTCCACTTGCTAAGTGAGTTGCATCCCAAAGTGTGGAGTGTACCCCAGCAGACTCAACTCCGTTTGCAATCATATCGACTCGTTGGCCAAGCACATTAAATATTTCCACTTTTACTTTGCTCTCAAATGGTAAAGCGTAACTTATTGTAGTACTTGGGTTAAATGGATTTGGATAATTCTGATTTAGTGAATATTCTTTTGGAATTATTCTCTCTTCTTCCACTGATGTTGGTGTTCCAATTATTACTTTAGCCGTAGCTCCTGCCCCTCTGTGTTGATCTGCGACTAATACATGATATTCACCAACAATATCACCTGCAGTATAAAACCCAGTACTATCTATAGTACCTCCAGAAGAGACCCAGAACTTATTGAAAACAACATTAAAACCATTAGCATCTTTTCCTTCTGCGTAAAATTGAACTTCTCCATTTATTGGTACAACTATGCTATCTGGATAGATTGTAATTGTTACCGCTATATCTGTATGAAGTTGTACATTTATATTTGATATAGCTGTCATATTAGAGTTTGTTTCGGTAGCTGTAATTGTTACTACTTGCTGAGTTGAATCTGCTCTAAAATATCCACTACTATCTATTGTTCCAGCAGAAACCGACCAAGCATAATTTGTTGCTCCACTAAACTCTTTTTCATATTGGTCTGTTGCATAAGCTCTAAACTGCAATGAGTCTCCCAAGCTTACTGCAATTGAATCGGGGTCAACTCTAATTAAAGCAAGCTCCGGTGTATAATTCAAAATATAGAATGAATCAACTGCTGTCATTTCTGAATTGGTTAATGATACTGCTGAGATTGTAACTTTGTTATTGAAACTACTACCTGCATCGGATGGAACAGAAAATTTCAAATCATAAAAAGTAAAAGAGGAATCATTAAGATTCATTGTTTGTGTTCCTCCATTTGTGAGCCACCCTTTTTCATCATCTATTTCTAATTCAACATTATCGTTATCAATTGCATAATTACCAATAGCGATGAAAACTGAATCTGTATTTCCAGAAGGAGTTTTAACCGAATCTTCTGTAATATCAACAATTAGTGATATGGGTTCAGTTAACCAATTAGTATATTCTATATTACCTTCAAAAATATCAGAAGAAGGCTCATCTGTACTTCCCCAGTAATTACCATCTACGTTAACAGCATTTGTAGAATTATCACTGTATACCGCTAGGTTTGGATTATCATAAATATTATTACCACTAATTTTTGCCCCAGAATTATTAAACAGACCAATAGCTGCCCCATTGTTACCAGTAAGGTTATTATCTTCAATAGTTGCAATTGTGTTATCTAAATGTATTCCTGTAAAATCATCTGTACTGTTTTCTATATAGTTTTTTGAAATAATCACATTATCAGAATATTGAGCGACAATTGCAGTTCCATTTCTTTTAAAATTATTAAACTTAATATTACCTTTTTTTGCTTTATAAATAGAAACCCCAATTTTCGCATCATATATATCATTTCCATTCATAAAGACACTACCAAAAACAGTTTTAATTGCTTCTCCATTATCATAAAATTTGTTGGATGAAACAACATTGTCACCGTAAGCTCCAAATAAATCCACTCCAATTTTGGTGCCAGTTATTTTGTTTAATAATATGGCAACATTCCCCCAAGTATAATCTATATCAATCCCTATTGACTTTTTATGAACTGTTCTACTATTTTTAATTATATTATTCTTTATTGTAGTTTGGCCATGGCATTCAGACAAATAGATAGCACCCTTTTCGACATATTCAAATTCATTTTTATCAGTGATTTCTATTAGCCTAGTTCCGTTACTGTTACACCCATATCCGCCAATTTTAGTAAATTTATTCGCTAATAAATAAATGTTTTTTCCGTCAATTGTCTTGATTCCATCAGATTTTATTTGCCAAAACGTATTATAATTAAGTGTTATTCTAGAACATCTAACTAGAGAAACTCCTAGACCTTCAATATCTGCGAAATTATTGATTGAAAAATTAACATCTTGACAACTCAATAACTCAATTCCATTTTTCGTAAAATAATTAAAAGTAAACTTAACATTAGAGAATGAGGACATATACACTTCATTAAATGTATTATCTTTTATATTGGTTACCCCAAAAGGCTCAGTTCTACTTAAACTTGAATTTATCATTAACTTCACATTTTTATTTGCTATTATTTCTTTAACTAAACTTTTTTCTATATCAATTATCACTTTCTTAGTTTCATCCTTTGTATAACTATTAAGTATTTTTAGGTTGCTACTTTTAATTGAAGAGATAAAGAGATTGTCAGAATTTGAAAAATTACTATCAATTTTACAATTACTAGATGAATCAACAAGAATTCTATTTAAACTATTTTTTATAATAGAAGTTTTATCTGTATTCCACAGAAAAACGTCATTTTCATTATTAATAAAAATATTTTTATTAATTTCTGTATTATTGTGACTTTCTAGCCATACTGCTTTACGAAAAGAATTAAATTCGTTATCTTGAATTTTATTAGATAGAAATTCATCGGCATGATTTTGCATTATTCTAATTGCAGTTGAATTATAAAAATTCTTTTTTTTATGAACAAATCTATTTTTAGATAGCATACAAGCAACGTTATAATTACGAAGATAAACACCTATTTGATATTCGTTACATATAATTTTATTCCCAATAATTTTTATACTTCCATAATTTTTATTTACTAGAATACACCTTGTTTGATTGTATACTATATCATCTTCACCTTCATTAATATTTTCTAATATCAATCCTTTTAAAACAACATTACTTGCTGCGATATCAAACAGAACATCTCTGTTTCCTTCTATAAATACTTCATCACCTTCAGACCTTGCTTCAATAGTTACCCCCTTATTAATTACTATATCAGAATCATATTTGTAATACCCTTCACAAATTTTTATTGTATCCATATCTTTTGTACGAGGATCATCATTTGCATCTTGTATTGTTACAAAAGGTTCATGTGGGGATAAAGAAGTATTCCAGATCCAACCGATAGTTTTTATATTAGAAACAAAATTATCTTGTGGCACTTTTATTCCCTCAATTGCAATAACTGGGTCTGCATTTACTTGAGTTCTATTTATTGAAACCGCAAGTCGCTTTATTTCACTTAACGGAGCTAACGAGCCTTTTTCGTTTGGTGGAAAGTCGAACACAAAATAGAGTAAAAAAGTTTGTGGATTTGACTTTGGAAGTAAATGAGAAATAGCAAAGTTTAATCCGGTCATATATCCATCATCATCTTTGTGGATTGTACCTTGTACTTTTTTGTCATTATATTTAATAAATACTCCGGCATACTCAGCCTTCACTTTAGTAGTTACTAAATAATCGAGATGTTTTAGTTGCCAATCAACACCACCAGCAGTTAGTGATGTTGTTCCAATATAAACTTTCTCCGTGTTAGTTGGCGGACATATATTTTCTGCATCCACAGAAGTAAAACCTAGAGTTAAAGTTGGTTTAAAATTAGCAATTACATTTTTATCTGTAGTCATTGTTACACTAGCATTAGGTGATGAAACAGGTGTGGCTCCTCCTGTCCAAGTATCAAAAACCCAACCAGTACCGGCTGTTGCTGTTATAGAAGCTACTGAATTTTTATCATACTCCCCATCTGTAGGAGAAACTTTACAACCTCCACTACCAGCTTCTGTTGGCAAAACAGATGTTGTTAATTGGACTTTAATTTTGGGTTTTACTTTTACATAAATAATCTCCGTTCCCTTCTCTTTTTTACTTTTGTAAAGAGTACCAGTTCTATAAACTTCATCAGTAGTTTCACCAAATTTAAATTTTCCATCAACAGCGGAAGCTGGAACTTCTTTGTTTACAAATACTGCCAAATTTGCTGGCTCATCACCTAAATCAAGCGTTTTTATTTGTGTCCATTCTTTTCTAAAAGTTGAATCTCCTTCAAGACTGTACATTCTTATTGCTTGATCATTTGGAATAGTAACAAAAAGCATTTCTTCAAGAAAAACTACATTATTATATTCGCTTTCTGTTATTTGTAATCCACTAATTAATCTTGGATTTGATGATTCTTCAACAGAATATGCAAAAACCTTTGCAGCATAATAACTATTTAATGTTAAGTAATTAGTGACAACAAATAGCTCTGTTCCATTTATTCCAAGTTTTGTGTTTTTACCATCTATTGTGTTTGAGGTTATCGTTTCTAGCTTATCTGCATAGACTCTGGTTGGTGCAGATTTATTTGCAATATCAAAAATTGCTAACCATATTTTACCTTCTAATTCACTTGCTAAATAGAGTGTATTATTATCAGCACTTATTTCAATCGATGTAATTGTTCCAACTGTTGGGTATTCTGCAAGATGAAGTTGTGTTGGGTTATTTTTATCAGATAAATCGATAATTTCGAAGTAATAGAATTTTACAGATCCTTCATATTTATATTCACCTACAACAGCAATATCATTAGCTATTTTTAATGCAGAGTATTCTCCGAAATATGTAAATTCTGTACTTTGTGCAGATAAATTTTCAGTATCGTGAATGTATAATTTACTGTTCGTGGTTACAAAAAAATCTGTTCCATTAATTATAAAATCTACTGGTTCAACCTCAGCCGTAAGAACAGCATACGCTTTAGGATTGTATGTATTTTCAAGTGAGTGGAAATAATAGCTGGCTTTATCATACACAACTAATGTTGTATTATCAGAAGCAACCCAATCACTAGTAAGTGCTGAAAGATATTTTTGTGAAATAGTTAACGTACCTGCATCTATTATTCCAAATATTCCATTATCTAAATAATAGATTTTACTATTTTTTACATCTGTAAATTTTACTGAGGCTGTTATATTATCTAGAGTTTTAACATTAACATAAGCCGGAATAGCTGGATCAGAAACATTCAAAATAGTTAACACATTATTTTTTCTTAAATAAGCAGTTGCGCCATCAACTATAACTTGTGTAAATGAATTTGCATCATATTCTCCAGCTAGTATTGGAGAAGTCGGAGTTGAAACATCAATTGTTTTTAGTCCTTCACCATTTTCGCAAGCAACATATAAATATCCATCTGAGTAATAAAGTGATTGTGCATGTTTAACTATAATTGAGCCAACTTTTTGAGCACTTGATTTAGCAGTGAAATCTACAACTTCAATTATGTTATCAGTAGTTCCATCATCAGTAATTAAATATGCAAAGTAACCATTTATTGTAAAATCCTTAAAATCTTTTATATATTCAAAAGAATCATTTGTATTACCTAATAAATCTTTTCCAACTAACTTATCATTTAGTATTCCATCTTTATTGTGAGCAAGTAATCCAAATCCATCAATTTCATCAAATTTATTAATACCATTATCAATTCCAGAATACTGACTTGAACTTGAAGAACCTAGGTTGGATAAAGTTGTGCTAGTAATTTGGTTCTTATATTCAGAATTTGGACCATAAATGCAATAAAGGTTATCTCCATTTATTTTTATTTGAATAGCAGCATCACGTAACGAAGAAGTACTTACAATTTCAATATTTTCTAAACCTTCAATTCCTTTATGAAGCTTAGTGCCTTGTGAAAAATAGATATCATCACCAGATGGAAAGCCATAACTAACTGGTCCGCCAAAACTTCCCGAGCTCCACATACCAATATCTTGCCCATTTAACATACTACCAAGGACTAATAAAAATAGAATTGTTGCTTTTTTCATGTCAGACTCCTTGTAATGATATTATATATTTGGAATTAATATTCAATAACATTTTAAACTTCACTCAATTGTAATATTTATAGAAAACAATACAAAATTATAGTTCTAAAGATTTCGGAAAAGGATTAAAGATTTTAGGAAAATTTGTAAATAATTTTGAATATTGTGATTAACTCACCTAAAAAACAAAATTATTTCAAAATTGATGTAACAAGTGCATTTCTGAAAACGGATGGAGTTAGTCCAGTATTTTTTTTAAATGCTTGGAAAAAGGAAGTTGTGTTGTTAAAACCACTCTGTTCAGCAACTGCATCCAAGGACCATGTACTCGAAATTTTGTCTCTCAGAATTCTTTTAGCCTCTTCAATTCGGAATGTATTTATAAACGTATTAAAATTCATTCCAGTCTCATCTTTTATTGCTTTGGATATATATTTTGTATTACTATTAAGCTGTTTTGAGAGATAATCGACCGTGATGCTAGAGTTTGTGTAAGCTTGGTTATCAACCATATGTTGATAAATTTTTCTAAATAATTGATTTTGTGAAGTTGATAAAGTTTCTGACTCAGCAGAACCATAAAATTTCTGAAGTTGTTTCCATCTTTCGGAGAGTTCCAGATTTTTTTCTACTAAATTTTTATTAGCAAATTTTAGCTTTCTTGTTAAAAATAGGGCAATAAATAATCCTAATGAAACAATAATAGTAATTATTGAAATTAGCGCTATCCTATTATTTTTAGATTTTATTTCTAAATTTTGAAATTCGATTTTTCTGTTTTTTTTATCAGTTTTGTAGATTAAGTTAAGTTCTGAAAGTGCATTAAGCTCTTTTTCTTTTAAATAGGTATTTCTTTTTTCATTGTATAAATTGAAATGATAATTGAAATTTTCCCAATTGCCATTTCGTGAATAGAGTTTTGCTAAATCTAGATTTGCGATCCAAATTGATTCTGTAGCTTCAAGTTTAGTAAAACCTATTTGAGCAATCTTTAACAATTCTTCAGCTTTAGTAATTCTACCAGAGTATAATAAGGCTTTTCCTTGCCCTTCTATTGATAAGAAGTATTGGTTTGGTGTAACTAATGAGTCACATAGTAGAACGGATTTTGTATAGTACTTATAAGCCTCATTAAAATTGGAGAGTGAAAACAAATTTTCACCATATTCATAATATAGCCTGGTAATACCAAGCGTATCGCCAACTTTTAGCATCATCTTTTCGGCAAGTGAAAAATATTTTTCACCATTTCCACGCTCTCCTTTTGCAAAATATGCATCGGAAATATTTTCATAATTATTTGCAATACTTATTGAATCTTTTAGTTCTATAAGTAGTGGTAGCGCAAAATTAAAGTGCTTTATGCCTTCATTAGGATTTTCTAATTTTAAATATAAAACTCCAATATTACCTCTTGTAAATGCAATATTTACAGAATCTTTTTCAGAATCAAA
>CBDUTO010000034.1:0-35722 GCA_965370315.1 uncultured Melioribacteraceae bacterium | reverse complement strand
AAAGGGCTATTCATTTATTCAAGTAGATTCTATTGGAACAAAAGAGAGATATTCAAAAATTCCAATAAACTTGATTCATTCTACTAAAGCAAAGAAGCAAAAAATTGGAATTGGTAAAAATGCCAATTTCAGACTTTTAGAGGATGGAGAACTTAAACTTGTTTGTGTTAATGGATTCCTGTTTGATGTACGAAGTGGAAAAAATTATATCCAGAATGGACTGATAATTAAATAGAACTATTATTGGCTATCATTATTTGAACAAAAGTAGTGTTGAGATAATTAGAGGAACAAAAGTTTTTGCAACGACTTTTGCGTATTATTTAAGTATTATAATAATACAAAATTGTCCATAAGGGTTGAGGCGAACATGATGAAAATGCTAATTGTTTTATTAAGTTTTCTTTCTATTACATCAATAATTATAGCGCAAGAGAGAATGATACTTCGTTCAAACGGTGAGCAAATAAAACTAAATCACAAAAAAGATTTAAGAGAAGCCATTACTGAAACCAAACTAACAAACCTCTCTGGAAAAATTGCACAATCTGTTTTCTCAGAACTACAAAACAGTGAGGAATCTATTGATACAATAGGTTATAGGGGAGCGGGAGGTTCTTTTAACACAAATTTTGGTTTTAATGGACAAGATGTAATGTTCATGTGGTTTGAAGCTGAAACAGATATGACTATAAAAGGAATTGGGTTCTCCTGTTCTGATGATGAAGGATATAGAACTGATGGTGCAACTGTTGGTCTACGTTTGATAAAACTTAATTGGACTAAAGAAGAACTTACTAATTTCGGTTTAGCAACTCATCAAGGATATTATCCTTCAGATAGTGATGGTTTTAATAATTCTGATTATTTTGGAGAAAATTCTACAGGAAATTGGATTTCAAAAGATGAAAATAATTTAGTCCCACCATGGAGCAATAATGAAAATCCAGATTCAAATAGCTTTAATTATAATTTATGGCCAGATAATGGATTTTTTTTCCCTGTGGTTCCTGTCGCTGAAATTAGTTGGCCTCAGCAATATAATTGGTTAGATATAAGTGCTACTGGGCTTAGTGAACCCTCTGTTAAAAGTGGAGATGTTTTTGCTGTTGTTGCAAAAAACTATGGGGTAAATTTAGATTCTTCACGCATTGGTTTCTGGTCAGACAGTTCGATTGGTATTCCAAGTTGGAAGTATTACGAAAATGGTCATTTAGCAAATAATGAACCTGGTTGGTGGGTACGAATGTACACATTGGATTTTGTTGTTGCCGTTGAGTTTCCTGATTGCCCTCGAAATTTAGTATCTGATATAACAAATTTACGTACTACTCTATCAACTGAGCCAAGAAGAGTAGAAGCTATTGTTTCTGATGATAACCCCAGTGGAGAGTCAAATATTGCAGAAGTAAATTTGGTTTACGTAACTGCTGGTATAGAGAATAATTATATTGTAATGACAAAAGAAGGTGATACTTATTCTGCAGATATTCCAGGGCAAGCTCCAGGAACAGAAGTAAAATATTGGATTACGGTTGAAGAAACTGATGGTAATATGTTTGTATCATTGCAAACATTTATTTATTCAATATTCAAGGTGGAAAATAATAATGCATTATTAGTATTTAATGGTTTTAGTGATCCAATTGGATTTCCACAAAGTTATTACTTTGGTGCTAGTGATTTTGATACATACAGCACATTAGAATGGGATCACGATTCTTGGGCATATGGTGCATTAACTGAAGAGTTAGTAAACAACTATAGAAATATTATTGAAATAACCACAAATGGTCCTTCTGATATTAATAGCGATGTCATTAAAGCATGGTTAGCTGGTGATGCAACTAGAAACTATATGCTAGCCGGTGATGAGTGGTTGGGCGCTCAATCAGGGTGGACAAATCAAGCACATGAAGCTAGCTCATTCCAGTATGATGTTTTAGGAATTTCATTTGAATATAATAATATTAATTATGCTGAAGCTGGAGACCAATCTATAGCAACCGAAGTAAATGCTATTGAAGGGTCACTATTAGGCGGAAAGTTATTTGACTTGCATCAACAAATATCAGCAGATAGTGGTTGGACGTCATCAATTTTATATGACCCTACATATGAGGTAGGCTTAGACAATTGGATAGACGGTGTCGAGTTTTTAGAAGATGTAGAAGTTGACATGACTGGTTTAGGTATTGATAGTGTTACATATAATATAGCTGGACATAGAGTACTACCAGCAGGAAATAAAATTGTATTCTTAGCATACGACCCATTATCATTACATGCACATAATAATAATGGTGCAGTATATTATTGGTATGGATTTGCACAAGAAGCACCTCAGGTTCAAGCATTGCATTGGTTTAATGATAATTGTGGGTTAATAATAAGTGTAAACGATGATGAAAATATAATTAATTCTTCATTGTCTCAAAATTATCCAAATCCGTTTAATCCAAGTACAACTATTAAGTATTCGATTCCAAATAAAGCTGTCATTGCGAGTGGAGCGAAGCAATCTAACAAGATTGCCACGTCATCCGCTGAAACATGGACTCCTCGCAATGACAATATGAATGTTAAATTAAAGGTTTACGATATTCTCGGAAGGGAAGTAACTACGCTAGTTAATGAAAATCAGAAGCCCGGCAATTACGAAGTTAAGTTTGATGCCAGTATTTTAGCATCTGGAATATACTTTTATAAAATACAATCTGGTAGTTTTGTTAAAAGTAGAAAAATGATCCTTCTTCGCTAAAAGGAGCTATGGCTGACAAGGAATAATTAAATAGTTTTTCTATCTCTCAAAGCCTTTAAATATCAAATATTATTTACTATATTTGTAAGCTAAATATTTAGGAGATAACGATGGCTAAAACACAGACATTTGCAGATAAAGCAAAAGGTAAAGGCAAAGCAGGTAAAATAACTGTAAAATTTGTTAAAACAATTAAAACAGAAAGTGGAAATTACAAATTCAACGAAAGATTTGTGAAATTAGATGACGCAAGTAAAGTTACTACATTAAAATAAGCGGTGAATATTTACCGCTTTTTTCTCTCAAAATCATATTCTCATTAACATTAAAAGTAATTTGCTTTTTTAAGGAAGGATATTAATTTTAATGATTACACCAAAAAAAATTAAAATTTGTGGCTTAAGAGATTTAGATTCAATGGAAACATTGAATAACAAATTAACGAAAGAACAAATATTTGAAATTAGGGTTGTTGCAAACGTTCTTCCATTTAGAACAAACAATTATGTTATTGAAGAATTAATTAACTGGAATAATATTCCAAATGATCCAATTTTTCAGCTTACCTTTATGCAATCTGGAATGCTTAGTAATACTCAATTTGATGAAATGGCTGAGTTACTTAGAGCAAATGCTTCAAAAGATGAAATTAAAGTTGTAGCTAATAAAATCAGAAATGGTTTAAATCCGCATCCATCTGGACAAATGACTGCAAATGTTCCAATAATGGATAATAATACTATTCCAGGTATTCAGCATAAATATAAAGAAACAGCATTGGTTTTTCCATCAGCTGGACAAACATGCCATGCATATTGTACTTTCTGTTTTCGCTGGGCACAGTTTATTGGAGATAATGATTTAAAATTTGCAACAGACGAATCGAATAGATTTCAAGAATATATAAAATCTCACAAAGAAATAAGTGATGTTCTTTTTACTGGTGGTGACCCAATGGTAATGTCACTTCCAAAATTGGAAACTTATCTACTTCCTTTACTTCAACCAGAATTTGAGCATATTAAGAATATAAGAATTGGCACAAAATCTCTCTCGTACTGGCCATATAGATATGTTACTGATAAAGATTCTGATGGAATCTTAGCACTTTTCGAAAAAATAATGAATGCTGGAAAACATCTTGCATTTATGGCTCATGTAAATCATGGGAAAGAATTAGAGACAGAAGTACTTCATAAAGCAGTTCGACGTTTGAGAAATGTTGGAGTTAAAATTAGAACACAATCTCCAATCATCAAACATATAAATGATTCTGCTGATGTATGGGCAAATATGTGGCGTAAGCAAGTTAACTTAGGAATGATTCCATACTACATGTTTATTGAGAGAGAGACTGGAGCAAAGGAATATTTCCAAATTCCACTATCCCGCGCATTTAAAATATACAGAGATGCATTTAAACAAGTCTCTGGATTGCAAAGAACCGCACGTGGTCCATTAATGTCGGCTTCTCCTGGAAAGGTTGCTATTGATGGAGTTACAAGAGTAAATGGAGAAAAAGTTTTTGTTCTAAATATGTTACAAGCTCGTAATCCAGATTGGGTTAAGAGACCTTTCTTTGCTAAGTATGATGAAACTTCAACTTGGCTTGAACAATTAACCCCAGCTTTTGGAGAGAAAAAATTCTTTTATGAGGATGAGTTGGAAGAGATGCTGAAAGTAAAATCTTATGAGCATGAAAAGGCTAGTCATTTTTAAAGTTTATTTGAAGCCTGATAAGAAAGATGTCATTTCGAACCAGTTTTGTTGGTGAGAAATCTTGTAGTTTTGAAAGATTTCTCACATTAGTTCAAAATGACAAAGTTAGAAAACGTTTCCCCTCTATCCAGAAATTACAGAAATTTCTTCATTAACTTCTCTGCGAAGTAAATTTTCAATTGCAACAAGAGTTCCGCGTATTGCACTTGGGCAAGTTCCGCAAGCACCTTGGTATCTAATAGTTAATGTGTTATCCTCAAGTCCAAGAACTTCCAAACCACCACCATCACCAGCAAGAGCAGGTTTAATGCGAAGGTCTATAATGTCATTAATCTTTTTTAGTGCTGTAGTTTCATCATCAGATTTTCCTTCAAATATTTTTTCTTTAGGAAGTGTAGATAAATCTAATGCTTTAACAATTTCAGCAAAAGGTTTTTGAATTTTATTCCAGCTAGTAGTTGGTTCTTTTTCAATTGTTACAAATTTATCCATATAGAAAACTGAAACAACTCCATCCAATTTAAAAATTTGCTTTGCTAGTGGATCACTTTCAGCTTCTTCTTTATTTTGAAAACTTCTTGTCTCTATATTTAACAATTTTTCGTTTAAAACGAATTTTAACGCTTGTGGATTAGGTGTTAAGTCCACATCTAATACTTTTAACATTTTTTCCTCATTAAATCTAATTATTATCTTTCTAATTGTAGGCAAATAAATCTATCTTTTCAAGTGGATATGTTGTCCACTTTATAATGTGCTTCTGTTTTTCCCTCTATTTGTTTTTCTGTTTTCCAATAGAAGTACAAACTCACCTTTTAGTTTCTCTTTTGCAGACGTTATTTTAACAATAGAACTTACGGTTCCTCTGTAAAAATGTTCACCATTCTGTGTAAGTTTAAAGGCAACTACTATTTGCTGGTTCTTTCCAAAGGTTTTTTCAATGTCGGATAGAAGAGCTTGCAACCTATATGGAGTTTCCATAAGAATTAGCAATTCATTTACGGATTTCAATTTTTGAAGTTGAGATCGGCGAATCTCTTTTTTTGGTGAAAGCCATCCATAATAGTAAAAATTGTTCAATTCAAAACCTGAGCCAACAAGAGCAGATAGCAAAGAACTAGCACCGGGTATTGGAATTATTTGAATCATTTTTTGAATTGCCTGATTAACAAGTATAGTTCCAGGATCAGAAAATAGGGGAGTTCCAGCATCGGAAATTAACGCGGCAGTTTTTCCAGAGAGTATTTCTAAAATTGCCTCTGAAGCAGCTTCACTTTCGTTATGCTCATTAAGTGAAAAAAGTTCCTTCGAAATTCCGTAGTGTGCAAGTAGTCTACGAGTTGGCTTGTATTCCTCACAAATAATAATATCCACTTCCTTTAATGTATTTAAAGCACGCAGGGTTATATCATCGTAATTACCAATTGGGGTGGATACTATGTAAAGTTTGTGATTCATTTATTTTTTTAATTGTTAGATATGTGTTTTTAGATTTTTTGTATTCACTACAACTGTCATTCCCGAATGTTTCTATCGGGAATCGTTATAATTAATGAGATTCCGGCTTAAAGATTGCCGGAATGACAATATCAAATACATGTAGTAGGTTGTTGCATACTATGCTATCTACTACTAATTATTTAAACAATCTCTTTCAATTGATCTAAAAGTAGCTCTTTGCCAATTAAAAGTTTTTCACCAGTTTTACGGTTCTTAATTTCTATCAATCCTTCTTTAAGATTTTTTTCACCAATAATAACTTGCAATGGAATACCTATTAACTCAGCATCATTAAACTTGAATCCGGCTTGTGCATCTCGTCTATCATCAAAAAGAACATCGTAGCCTTCACTTTTTAGGATTTCGTAAATCTTATTACTTTCATTTATAACAAGCTCTTTCTTCATATTCAAACCAAGGAGTTGAATATCAAATGGTTTTAATGGACCTTTCCAAACAATGCCTTTCTCATCATAATTTTGTTCAATAAAGCAAGCAAGTACACGGTCAACGCCAATTCCGTAACTACCCATTATTAGTGGGTTAGCCTGTCCATTTTCATTCAAAAACGTGGCACCCATTGCGTCAGAATATTTTGTTCCAAGTTTGAAAATATGTCCAAGTTCAATAGCTTTAAAAACATCAAGTGTTTCACCACAACGAGTACATTCTTCGCCACTTTCAATAGTTCGTAAATCAGAATATTCTATGTTTTCAACATCACGTTTCAGATCAATTCCACCAATGTGAAAATCAGTTTTGTTAGCACCGCTGTATAGATTTGTTCCATTCTTAAGCCTATTGTCAGCAATAATTCTATGCTTAAAATCTATTGGTCCAATAGAACCAGCTTCTGCACCAGTTATTTTAACAAGTTCCTCTGGATGTGCTGGACGAATTTCACCACCAAGAACTGATTCAAGCTTTGTTTCATTTACGTCGTCGTTGCCAGACATTAATACGAGAATTGGTTTCTCATCAAATATATATACTCTCGATTTTGCTGTCTCTTTCTGATCAATTTTTAAGAACTCACAAAGTTCATCAATGCTTCGGATATTTGGAGTAGAGATTTCAGAAACCTTTTTATTTTCAGTATTCCATTCAATTGGTTCAATTACAGATTGAGCAACCTCAACATTGGCAGCGTATCCACAACTATCGCAATATGCAACAGTATCTTCACCAGCATCGGACTGAACCATAAATTCTTCTGATTTGCTTCCGCCCATTGCCCCACTCGATGCACCAACAACAAAATATTTAATTCCGCATCTATCAAAAATATTTTGATAAGCTTGATAATGCTTTGCATATGATTCATCCAAACCTTCCCAGGTTGAATCAAATGAATAGGCATCTTTCATTAAAAACTGACGACCACGAATTATTCCACTACGCGGACGTGCTTCATTTCTAAATTTAGTTTGAATCTGATACCAAATTTGCGGCATATCTTTATACGATTTAATTGTACCTTTCGCATGATATGTCATTATTTCTTCGTGAGTAGGAGCAAGAACATAATCTCTGCTTGTAAGATGAAACATTGTGTCACCAAAAGCTTCTACACGTCCAGTCTCTTCCCATATCTCACGTGGGTTCAGTGCAGGCAACAAAAATTCTTGTCCACCTATTGCAACCATTTCGTCATTTATAATATCTGTTATTTTTTTTATTACTTTGTAACCAAGGGGTAAAAAGGAGTAGATACCTGCAGACAACATTCTTACCATCCCACTTCGTAGCATTAAAATGTGGCTTGGTATTACTGCATCTGCTGGAACTTCCTTTAAAGTTGGAATAAATGATTTACTAATTCTCATAATTATTTTCGTTTTTTAATGAATAAAAATTAAGATGCAAAAATACTCAAAGAGACTGTCATATCAAAAAAATGAACAGACTACATCTAATATTTATACATTTTACGTAGCACAGATTAGTAATCTGTGCTGTATCAATAATCATGAAACTGTTAATTATGGATTCTCTTTCTTATTTTAGAGTTCATTTTAACAATTGAAAGAAATTATGGAAAATTTTAATCCAATTACTGAAGATAATCCAAACATAGATATTGAAAGTCCAGAGGCGATGCAACCAATTGTTTTTGAAAGTAAAGGCGAAAAATTAATTGGAACATTCTTTAAAGCTTCTGGAAAAGAGAAGAAGCCAACAGTAATTTTATTGCATGGATTTCCAGGGAATGAAAACAATTTTGATATTGCACATTCGATTAAGAGATTTGGTTTTAATGTAATTATTTTTCATTATCGTGGCTCATGGGGAAGTGGTGGTGACTTCTCAATTTCCACTTCTCTAGAAGATGTATATTCAATGATAGAGTATATATATCAAGATGAGAATTCGAATAGACTGAGTATTGATACGAATAAAATAGTTTTAATTGGTCACAGCATGGGTGGCTTTCTTGCATTTCTTACTTCAATAAAATATCCACAAATTAAAAACATTGCCTCACTTGCTGGATTTAATTTTGGATTCTTTTCGGATTATCTTCTGCAAAACCCACAATTTATAGATGCAACAATGGATGGATTATCACAAGGGGCAATGTTGTTACAGGGTACTGATGAGGAAAAAATTTATACCGAAATGATTGTAAACAAAAATGAGTGGAATCTATTGAGTCACCTTCTAGAAATGAGAGAGAAAAATATTTTAATTGTTGGAGCCGAGTATGATTACGTTGCCCCACTTGAATTGCATCATTATCCAATGGTCGAAGGATTAAAAAAAGTTGGGGCTGTGTTGAAAAGTGAAATTTACAAAAGTGGACATTCTTTCTCATCCACACGAATTAAATTGACAACAGAAGTAGTTGAATGGTTGGAGAATATAAGTTTTTAAGATCACAAACTGTGTCCTTAAAGACTTGGAACTTCCAAAATTAAAAAACATGTCATTTCGAACCCGTTTTATGGGTGAGAAATCTCCCATGATAAGGAAAGATTTCTCACATCCGTTCGAAATGACGATACAGAAAATGGTTTAAGTATGAAAAATAGCACAAGTAAAAACATAAAAGAAAATGGTAACCTCTTCCTCAATTGGGTTGAAAAGTATTTTAACGAAATGGATGAATATCCAGTTCTTCCAAACATAAAACCTGGCGATATAAAGGATAAACTCCCTAATAAGCCTCCCAAAGAGAGTGAAAGCTACGCGCAAATTATTTCCGATTTAGATGAAATAATTTTACCAGGAGTTACTCATTGGAATCACCCAAAATTTATGGCGTATTTTAATTCAACATCTAGCGATCCTGGAATATTTGCTGAATTAATTAGTGCAGCTTTCAACACAAACGGAATGCTTTGGAAAACAAACCCAGCATCTGCTGAGTTGGAAGAAGTTACTCTTAATTGGTTTAGACAAATGCTAGGGTTAAGCGCAAACTTCTGGGGAATAATCTATGACTTAGCTTCTACAAGTACAATGCAAGCTATTGTTGCTGCACGTGAGAGTTTGCCTGAGTATTCAATTCGTGAAAAGGGATTTGGTGGTTTACAAAATATGCCTCGGCTTCGACTTTATGCTTCAGAGCATGTCCATTCTTCAATTGAAAAGGGAGCTGTTGTTGCTGGAATTGGTTTGGAAGGTGTTCGCAAAATTCCAGTTGATGATAAATTTAGAATGATTCCAGCAGAATTGGAAAAAGCAATTGTTGAAGATAAAGCAACTGGATGGAGACCATTCTGTGTAGTTGCAACGGTCGGAACTACTTCCACAACAAGCATTGATCCAGTGAGTGAAATTGCGTCTATTTGTAAATCTGAAAATATATGGTTGCACATTGATGCCGCACATGCTGGGGTTGCTGCAATAGTTCCTGAAATGCGATATCTATTGGATGGAGTTGAAGAGGCAGATTCCATCGTCCTTAATCCGCACAAGTGGATGTTTATGCCTATTGATATTTCAGTTCTATTCACCAAACATAAAGGTTTATTAAAACAAGCATTTTCAATTATTCCAGATTATTTAAAGACCGATGAAGATAATGTGGCGACAAATTATATGGATTATGGGATTCAACTTGGGCGAAGATTCCGCTCACTGAAGCTTTGGTTTGTAATTAGACATTATGGAACTGATGGATTAATAGAAATAATAAGAGAGCATTTAAGGCTCGGACAAATGTTTAGTGAGTGGATTGACAAGAGTAGAGACTTTGAACTTCTAGCACCGACCCCATTGAGTACTATATGTTTTAGAGCGGTTCCAAACATACTTATGTCTGAAGATGAGTTAAATGTTTTTAACAAAAAGCTAATGGATAATATTAACTCAACTGGTGAAGCATTCCTATCACATACAGTATTAAACAATAAGTTTACAATTCGTGTAGTTGTTTCTGGAGTTAGAACAACCGAGCTAGATGTTGTAGATGTTTTTGGTCTTTTGAATAATGAATTCCGTAAGTTAGTTGTATAGAAACAATAACCTAACGGAATTAGAATGCTTAAATATATATTCCTAATACTCTTTGCTATATCAAATTTTCTTTTTGCACAATTGGATACTGTGAAAGGGGATTGGCCTTTCCCTCCATTTACATCATCTCAAAGAATTAGCGCTACATTTGCCGAGTTTAGAAATACACTCTCTTCTGATCATTTTCATAATGCAGTTGATGTTCCACAAGCTGATGGAAGTCCAGCCTATCCCTCACTTGATGGAACTGTTTACTCTTTGGAACGAGAGGGTTCAAATGCTTATATCAGAATTGTAACCCAAGTTGGGAATAGATGGAAACACTTAACCTATTTACATGTTAGACCTAATCCCTCTATTTCTATAGGTGATGTTGTAAAAAAAGGTGAAACGAATATTGGAAGTATTGTTGTTGGAATGGGACATGTTCATTTAATTGAAAGAGAGTTAGTCTCTGCCATAAGTACTTCTGGTGTACAAATAAATAATCTTAGAAAGGATGGGGGTCTAACTCCATTTGTTGATACTTGGGCGCCCATAATTGATGGTAGCAGTTTAAAGTTTTATACAGATGGTGGTGCTGAACGGATTCAAGCAAATGAGCTTTTTGGAAAAATTGATATACAGGTTAAAATTGAAGAGGTAAATGGAAGTAGTTCTGTTGATAGAAATAACGGAACTTATATTGCTGGATATAGAGTTTGGAACGAGGCTAAGACTGATGTCGTTTTTGAACCGAATGATGGCGGTATAAAATATAGGTTTGATCTGAAACCTTTAGATACATACGTGCATAATGCATATGTTAAAAATGTTGCAACTCTAAGTAATCCACTCTATTGGATTACAAATGGAGATGGTGCAGATGCAATAAATAATAGCAGAATTATAAGTAATAATTATTTTGATGCTTCAGCATTACAAGAAGGAAATTACCAACTTGAAATATTTGCTGAAGATACTCGTGATAATAAATCGAATAAATTTTCCCCAATTACAATTACAGATCCCAAACCAAATACCCCACTTATTTATGCAATTTTAAATTCTGATTCTAAGCGAGGTCTAACTGTTAAGTGGAAGAGTAATGATGAATCAGATGTAGTTGGATATAGGTTGTATTATTCTGCGAATTTTGAACTCTCTAATTGGCAACTTGTTGCTGATGAATTAGAACTTACAAGCGGATTAAATGAATTTACCATTGCTTTACCAACGGATTATAAAATACCTTCAAATAGTCCAGTGTACTTTTATAGATTAACTGCAGTTGATATTGCTGGACAAGAGAGTGATATGAGTGATGTTTATGCACGTTCTGATTTTATTAATGGAACTGGATTACAAAAAGCATTGATTATAAATGCTTTCCAGAAAATAAATGGTGCAGGCGAAACTGAAGCGCATGACTTTGTGTCAACATATTTTACATCTCTTTCAACAACAGATTCAATAGTAATTTCTTCTATTTCAAACAGAGTATTTATAGATGATACAAGAGATATATTATTACAAGATTACGATTTAGTCCTCTGGTTTACTGGAGATAACACAAACCACGTTGCAACTATACAAGTTAAAGAGATGTCGAATCTTGCACTATATTTAAGTGATGGTGGAAATCTATTTATGTCAGGATCCAAAATTGGATATGACCTCGATGAAAGAATGAGTGATTTTACAGATACATTGTTTTACCACAATTATCTAAAAGCAGAGTACGTTTATCTCGGTGATACTACAATGATTCCAGCAACGGGTTTGAATAACACATTGTTTGAAGGAGTAACTCTTAACTATGGAGAAGTTGTTGAAGAAAGATATCCAGATGACATTAATCCAATCTACGGAAGTGAAGTTCTTTTAAAATATAATGCAATAAGGAATGATGGAGAATTTAGAAATGCAGGGGTTGGATATAAAGGTACGTTTGGTGCAAGTACTGTTGAAGGTGCGGTAGTTTATATAGCTTTTCCATTTGAAACAGTAGGTTCACTTGCTGAGCGGCAGGACTTTATGAAATCAATGCTACAGTATTTTGGACTGATTACAAGTGTTACTGATGAGTTTAAGAATGTGCCAAGTAAATTTAGTTTGTCGCAAAATTATCCAAATCCCTTTAATCCAAGCACAACAATAAAATATTCAATACCTTCTGTAGAGACGTTGCGCGCAACGTCGTCATACGTTACATTGAAAATCTATGATTTGCTTGGACGTAAAGTCGCAACTCTTGTAAACAAAAAACAAAATTCGGGAAGTTACGAAGTAGAATTTGCTGCAAGTAATCTTTCAAGTGGTGTTTATTTTGCAAGATTGAAAGCAGGAAGTTTTAATAAAACAATTAGCATGTTATTAATTAAATAGAATTTTAGGATAAAAAATGAAAAACCTACTTTTTATATCACTTCTGATAAGTGGTATTATATATGGTCAATCTTTTAAGCAAAATTATTTTGTTGAACAAACAATAAAAGGTGGCGCCAAAAAAAATGGCGAGTATAATTTTGTCGAATATTCTGTTAAGTCGAATGAGGGTAAAGAATTATATCAGATTGTGGATAAAGTTGATTACGATATTCCGTATTCAAAACTCGAAGTATTTGAAGATGGAAGTTCAGTATTGATAAGTGCTTTTAATGGAAGACTTACTTTTATCTCTAACGATGGAACTAAAACCAAAATTGTTACGATTAGTAATAGTTTGAAAGTTGAGTATGAGCGAACTATTCATTCTGCTGTTGATGAAGAAAGTATCTTAATACTATTTGATGAGCAGAATAGTAAAACATCAATTTTTCAGAAATATAGTCGAAAGGGAAATCTTGAAAGAGAAATTAGGATTCCGATTTCTAATGTGAATGGAATAGCATATTCACAAAAACTGGGTCAAATATATTTATCCAATATTAATTGGAAAAACTCTGGAGAGTTGAGTAAAAAGGTTACTATACTTAACGAAAGTGGAGAAGTTGCAAAAATTCTTAATGCAAACTTTGACAAAGGATTCTTTACAGACGAGAATCAATTTCTTGGTATATCAAACAAATCTATTATATCAATTAATACATTTATTTTAGAATTTAGATTTGAAGTTAAAGCAGATGAAGGTAGTATTTTTATTGATATTGCGGAAGAAAATAGTTCCATTGTTATTGCTCAAGCTGAAAATCCAATTTTAGAAAATGGAAAGTGGAATTATAAAAGTCCAACAATAAAGAGAGTAGATTCAAAGGGTAATATTATTAAACAAAAAAAATATTTGGTGAATGCGTTTTCAGAATATAAATTTTATAAGACGCAAAATGGTCTTCAATTTATTACTGGCAAAGATAAAATTGATATTGAATAGTGGTACAATAAAATTATTTAGTAACTACAATTGCCCCTTCAAGTTCTTTCACAGTAGGGGGTTCAAACCAGCATTCCATAAATTCAAAATCTTCTTTGGTAACTTTAAATTCGTAAGATATTCCTTTCTCATTATTGCGCTTGAGAATTCTTTCCCAACGAATATTTTTTGAAAGATCTAAAAAGTGAAATTTTAATTCAATTCTATTTGTTTCAGCAAAGTCCCTAAATTTTTTCCTATGATCAAATTTAGATAGTCCTAAATCAAGAATTGAATCAACACCCACAATCTCCTGCTGTATTACTAAATCCAAAATTATCGATTCTGCTCTTTCGATTCTTTCAAGGAACCAGTCTAATCCATCTTCTTCTTTTTTATCAGGCAGAAAGAGAGTTTTATTCCACTTATCAATAGAGAATATTATTGCATTGCTCTCTTCTTTTAATTTATGAGAATAAGTCGTTTTTCCTGAGCCAGTATTGCCGACAATTAAATGTATCATAAAAATTACCTATGTAAGTGCAATAAATTCTCTCTGAAATTATCATCCCAGTATTCTTTAACTTCCCCTTCTTGTAGCCAGTAAATTCTGGGTGGTGCACTTCCTATTAAATCAAAAAATTCTTCTATTGGTATTCTTAGATATGGATGTTCAATGTTAGTCTGGTCAATAAAATGCTTTACAGAATCAGTTTCTTCACCAGAAAAAAGCAGATAAAAATTAGAAAATTTTGTAGTCTCTTTTTCCAAGTTTACAATTTCTTTAGCCGTTTCAATGCAATGTTCGCAGTCAATAAAAAATATGGCAACAATTTTGTCACCTTCAGTCAAATCAACCCTTTCCCCATTATCAAAATTTGTGTATTTAGAAAATGTAAGATTATCGTAAGACTTGATTGGTGCGACTATAAATACAACTGCATAAGAAAGAAATAGGATAAATGTTGGAATATAAAGTTTTTCTACTTTCGTTTTTCTACGTAGAAATAGAAATACTCCAATAATAATTAAAACAATATTTTTAAGAATTGCTTCAAATGGAGACATTTTAATTAATTCGCCAAAACAGCCACAATTATTAGTGTCTCCAAGAAAATAAGAATATGAGAGTAAACCCGTAAACCCTATTAAAGTGAGTAGTGTTGTGGGTAATACGATTTGTTTTAGATAATTTGATTGCAGTATCGCAATTCCAATGAATAATTCTATAGCAATTAGAAATCGCCCTAAGTAGGCTGCTACTTCGCGTGATTCAATAATTCCTTGATTAAGAATTGTTATTTCAAATAGACCAGGGGCAATTAATTTTGAAATTGCAGAGAATATGAAGACTACGCTAAGTATTATTTTAAAGAATATTTCAATTTGTTTTGTTTGCTTCATTTTGTCTTAATATATTTTTTGAGGTTAGATTTCAAAATGCTGTTTAACTCATAATCATTATCTATAGACGTTTCAATAAATAGAAATCCAAAAAGTGGAAAAATTTTGTAGTCGACTTTACGTAAACTTAATGGATTCTTAAATTCGCTTAACAATAGGTCATAGTCGAAATTTACAATTTAAGATCCTTTAATACCTGAATTATTATCCAATACTATAATACTATATTTATTGTTTTCTCTAGTCCTAAATATTTCATCCCAGTTTGGAATTATACTATTTAAAAAATACTCATACGAGTTAAATCCATAAGCAAACCACGAGAGATCACCGGTAGTACACCAACCGCCAAATCTTAGTGGATTAATTTCAATGGGAAATATCTCACCATTTTTACTAACTCTTACTTCAACGTGTGCAGGAAAATTAGTTAAGTTGGTTTCAAATCCAATAGTTTTGAGAAAGTCATAAATCTTTGCTCTATGCTTTTCAATAATATTTTGCGAGGTTGAGTATACTCTATCACTCACATCATCTGCAGAAGAGAATACATGGTGAAGAATATTTAAAATAATTGGCTCACCTTCAGAATCAAAATCTACAGCATATTCCTCACCATGAATATATTCCTCAATAAGAAAATCCGAAACATCAATTACCTCTTTCGGATACATTCTATCTAAATTATAAATTTCACTCTCAATGGTTTCTAGAACTTTTCCCCATTCATTTATACTATTGACTTTATGAACTGCAAGACTAAAAAATCCAATAGCAGGTTTGATGATAAATGGAAATGTGAAATTTTCAACATTTATAGTTTTTAGTTCTGAGTATTTAACTCCCTTGAAAAAATAGTTTGGAAATAAATCTATTAATAACTCTCTAAATATTAATTTGTTTTTAAATGTTTGAATTTGAGATGGAAGAGTAGTTGAGCCTAAATTATTTTCAATCCAGCTAATTGAGTTCTCTGAATTAGTGTGGAGTCTGGCTTCAGGATTAGCACTAAAAGCACTAATTGCATCTTTTTCACTTATCCAATTAATAGAATTATCTGCAAGCATATCTCTTGCAATTTTAGTAGAAATAACTGGGAAGTTCTTTTCTTTTATGGATTCAATAAGAAACTCGGAAGCAAATGGTTTATCAATTAAAATCATATTTAAGGTTCTTTCTTTTCAACTTTTGGTAAAGTTCTAATCCAAAACAAACTTCGTTGAGAGAGTATCTTTTGTTAAGGAATATTTATCTTCAACAATAAATTCAATAGTATAATTACCCTTTTCGAAACCATTATCTAATTCAATTTGAGATTCTATTTGAACATCCATTATTTCTTCGTCTGTTGAATCAATTATCGAGTCGAAATCTGCATTGTAGATTGAATCTGTAGGAGTATACAAGTTAACAGAATAAGTGAGATGAGTAAAGTATAAATCACTATTCTCTTTTTCAATTTGTGCAAATCCCTTTGCATTTACAGATGTGTTTACTTCCCATCCACTATCCAGCGAGAATGCAAAAGATTCTGAGCTGAATAAAATTAGCTTTGGGTCTTTGGAACAACCTATAAATAGGAAAGCCATAAGAAATGATGTGAGTATTGTTTTTTTCATATGCATTATGTTGGTTAAATATTATCTGTAGAGACGTAGTGTACTACGTCTCTACTAATAAATAAATTAATTATTCACTTTAAAATCTGACATTAGTTGAACTAAATCTTCAACACCTTTTGTTGGGAATGCATTATAGATTGATGCGCGAATTCCACCAACTGAACGATGACCTTTTAATCCAGAAAAATCTTTTGCTGTAGCTTCTGCAATAAATTTCTTTTCTAGTTCTTCGTTCTGTAAGTTGAATGTAACATTCATTAATGAGCGATCTTCAATTGCAGAGGCACCTTTGTAGTATCCATCAGAATTATCAATTGCATCATAAAGTAATTTAGCTTTAGCTTCGTTAACTTTTTGCATTGCATCCAAACCGCCATTTTTAAGCAACCATTTGTAAACCAAGCCCATAATATAAATTGTGTATGTTGGAGGAGTATTATACATTGAACCTTTTGAAGCATGGGTATTATAATTTAAATATGTATGCAAAGTATCAGGAGCGCATTCAAGTAATGATTTTTTCATAATTACAAGTGCCACTCCAGCAGGTCCCATATTCTTTTGAGCTCCAGCGTATATTAAACCATATTTATTTACATCTATCGGTTTGCTTATAATATCTGATGATGCATCACAAATAAGTGGAATATCTCCAACATCTGGTTCTGTTTTAAACTGAGTTCCAAAAATTGTATTGTTCGAAGTATAGTGAACATACGCTGCATCAGGAGACAGATTAAATGACTCTTGCTTAGGAATAAAATTGAAATTTGATTCAGCAGAAGTAGCTGCAATGTTTACTTCACCAACACGCTTTGCTTCAGTTACGGCTTTTTTAGACCAAGCACCTGTTACAATGTAATCAGCTTTGCCTCCTGGTTGCATTAGGTTAAGTGGAATCATAGAAAATTGTAATGTAGCTCCACCTTGTATAAACATCACTGAGTAATCATCACTAATGTTTAACAAAGTTCTAATATCTTTTTCGGCATCAACAATAATTTCGTCATAGGCTTTTGAACGATGGCTCATTTCCATTACTGATAAGCCTTGACCTTTGAATGAGTAAAAATCTTTTTGTGCTTCGAGCATTACTTCTTCAGGAAGCGTACAAGGACCAGCACTTAAATTATAAATTCTCTTTTCCATTTTGTATTCCTTCTAAATATATTTCATTAAAATATTTTTAATTCTTAGTCTTTGCGAATCCAACGTTTTGTGTTGGGTGAAGTAATCTGTGAAAGATTGCCACGTCGTCTAAAAGCAGACTCCTCGCAATGACAGTTATTCTAAATTGTGTGAACTACCAAACCATCTCTCAGTTTAGGCTCAAACCAAGTTGATTTTGGAGGCATAGTTTCACCAGCATTAGAGATACTTATTAAATCATCAACACTTACTGGGTACAAAGTGAAAGCAACTTTAGCTACTCCAGAATTGACACGTTTTTCTAATTCTCCTGTTCCACGTATTCCACCAATAAAATCAATATTATTATCAGTACGTGGGTCTTCAATCCCTAGTACAGGCTCTAGTAAAAATTTCTGTAAAAGTGAAACATCTAATTTATCACCAACTGCTTCTCCTGGAACAACATTATCGTTCGGTGTTAGCATAAACCATTTTCCAGTAAAGTACATTCCAATTTTACCCTTCTCATTCGGGGATGGGTTATTAGATTCTTCAATTGTAAAATTTGCTTTTGTTTTTTCAATAAAATCTTCTTCTGTTAAATTGTTTAATTCAAAAACTGCTCTGTTATAAGGAAGAATTTTTAATTGTTCTGCTGGAAATAGTACTGCCATAAAATAATTATACTCTTCTTCTCCAGTGTGGTTAGGGTTCTCTTCCATTTTAACTTTTTGAGCACGACTTGCACTTGCGGCTCTATGATGCCCATCAGCAATGTACAAATGATCCGATTTCTCAATTTCAAATTGAATAATATCATTTGCTTCTTTAGGCATAACCCAAATTGTATGAGTCACTTCATCAGATGTTGTGAAATCATATACAGGCTCATTATTTTCCATTGTCTTCGCAACTAGATCATTTACGTCATCAATACCTTTGTAGGTTAAAAAGACTGCGCCTGTCTGTACATTAGTAGTAACAATATGTTTAGTTCTATCATCCTCTTTCGCACGACGAGTTTTTTCATGCTTCATAATTATATCATTGTTATAATCATCAACTGAAAATGTTGCTGCAATTCCAACTTGAGTTACATCCTTCCAGATCAATTTATAAATGTAAAAACATGCTTCGTCATCTGTAACTAATGGAGCTTCTTCAATTAAACGCTGCATATTTGAATCGGCTTTTTGATAAACTTCATCTGCATAAGCATCAGTTTTTTTATCTAACTCAATTTCAGAACGAGTTACTCGCAAAAATGAAATTGGATTATCTTTTGCAGCCTCTGCTGCTTCCACTCGATTTACTACATCATAAGGAACACTCGCAACAAGATGAGCAACTCTTGGGTCTGGTCTTAATCCTCTGAAAGGTCTAATTACTGCCATTTTTCCTCCTTTAAACGAAAGAGTTAAGTAAAATATTTTTTAATTATGAAGCAAATTTAAGGTTTTTTATTGAGAAAACTTAAGAAAATTAATATGAATTTTCTTAAGATAATTTAATATTCAAAGGCAATGCATTTGAATGCAAGAATATTTATTCTAGATAAGAATACTACCAACTAAAGATATTATTGAGGTTCTACTGTTAATAGTATTTACCGTCGCTTAAAAGCGACGGTAAAAAGTTTTAGCCAAATTCTCTGGCATATCATCAAGTTTCTATTTCAGTCCTCTTCTTTCGAGAAGTGGATCAATTCCGGGTTCTGAACCGCGGAATTTTTTGTAAAGTTCCATGGCATCCTCTGTTCCACCAGCAGAGAGAACATACTTCCTTAATTTACTAGCGAGTTCAGGATTAAAGACATCACCAGTTTTTTCGAAAGCAGCAAATGCATCTGCATCTAGAACTTCAGACCAAATGTAGCTGTAGTAACCAGATGAATATCCTCCAGCAAAAATGTGATTAAAATAAGTACTTCTGTAACGTGGTTTAATTTCTGGAATAAGTCCAAGTTTTTTCATTGAATTATTTTCAAAAGTAATTGCATCGACCGTGACTGGTTCAGTAATTGTGTGCCAATCCAGATCTAGGAAAGATGCTGCAAGATATTCTGTTGTTGCAAAACCCTGATTAAATTTAGAAGCATTTTTGATTTTTTCAACTAGCTCTGTTGGAATTACCTCTCCAGTTTCGTAATGCTTGGCATAAGTTTTTAACACTTCTGGATGCAATGCCCAGTTCTCCATTACTTGAGAAGGGAACTCAACAAAATCGCGTGGAGTATCGGTTCCAGAAACAGATTCGTAAGTGCAATTAGAAAGTAATCCGTGAAGTGCGTGTCCAAACTCGTGAAAAAGTGTATGAACTTCGTCAAGGCTTATCAACGCTGGTTTATCTCCAGTTGGTTTTGAGAAATTTCCAACATTGTATATTATTGGAGTAATCATTTTACCATCACGCTTGTATTGCTTTCGGAATGCATCCATCCAAGCGCCTGCACGTTTACTTTCGCGAGGGAAGTAATCAGTGTAAAGAATTCCAATGTGCTTTCCATCTGCTTCTTTTACTTCAAAGACTTTTACTTCGGGATGATATTTCTGAATGTCATTTCTCTCTTCAAAAGTGATTCCAAAAAGCTTTGTAGCTAATCCGAAAACACCTTTAATTACATTGTTAATTTCAAAGTATGGACGTACTTCATTCTCATCAAAATTGTATTTCTCTTTTTTTACTTTCTCAGCGTAATACCACCAATCCCATGAATTGAGTTTGAAATTGCCTCCTTCTTTATTGATTAGCATTTGCATTTCTGCACGTTCTTCTTTAGCTTTTTTTATAGCTGGAGTCCAGACTTTTTCTAAGAGCATATAAACATTTGAAGGTACTTTAGCCATTTGTTCCTCTAAAACATATTCAGCATGAGACTGATATCCAAGTAGCTTAGCTCTTTCTAAACGGAGATTTGCCATTTTAACAAGATTTTTTTTGTTATCCAATTCGTTATTGTTATCGCCTTTCATAAAATAGGCAGAGTACAGTTTTTCTCGTAATTCTCTATTTTTAGAATATTGAATAAAAGGAATCATACTAGGTTTCGATATTTTAAATACCCAACTATCAGTATAACCAAGGTTAGCAGCGGTTTCCGCTGCATTTGCAATTGCACTTTCAGGAAGTCCAGCTAAATCATCTTTGTTATCAATTACTAATTCAAATTGATTGGTCTCTTTCAAAACATTTTCTCCAAACTGGAGTGAAAGAGTTGAGAGTTTACCATTAATTTCACGGAACTTTGTTTTATCCTCTTCGTTTAAGTTAGCACCTCCGCGAATAAAATCTTTGTAGTAGTTCTCCAAAACAATACTTTGCTCTTTGTTAAGATTAAGCTCATCTCTTTTCTCATATAGAGTTTTAATTTTTGCAAATAGAGAAGCGTTCATACTTATATTATCACGATGTTGCGAAAGCTTTGGGAAAATCTCTTTTGAGATTGTTTGCATTTCATCGTTATTCATTGCGCCATTCATTCCACTAAATACTCTACTAACCCGTTTAAGCATTTCTCCAGCATTATCGAGTGCTACTATAGTGTTTTCAAAAGTAGGAGCTTCTGAGTTGTTCACTATTGCATCAACTTCGGCATTGTGCAACTTCATAGATTCATAAAATGCAGGCAAGTAATGTGTTTCAGTTATTGTATCAAATGGTGGGGTTTCAAATGGAGTATCCCATTTTTCTAATAATGGATTTTTTAATTCATTGCTACAACTTGCAAAAAATAATGTTGTAAATAATAATATCATAATTTTTACCTTCATGTTGAAGTACCTTTTATTAATTTGAAAATATTTTAGAAATGAATTTAATAAATTAGATAGATAAATTGGGGGAAAACGATAGAGACGTCTTCAACGCCTCTGTCGTTATGTAAATTTATACTTCTACATATTTATCTGCAGGTAAACCACAAATTGGACAGTCGTCCGTTGGTTCTCCAAATTCAATATGACCACAAAGAGGACATAGATAAAAATTAGTCTCTTCTAAATCTTTTCCTTCTTCCACTGCTTTAAGTGCAGCTGCATAAAGATTTGCATGAATTTCCTCTGCTTCAACAGCCCATTTAAACATTTTTTTTGCTTTGTGTCCATCAGCTTCGGCTTGCTCTAACATTGGGGGGTACATTTGTTCAAACTCATAAGTTTCACCACCAATTGCTTCTTTTAGGTTATCCAATGTTGATCCAACTTTATCGAGAGCTTTTAAATGACCTTCTGCATGAATTCTTTCTGCTTCAGCAGTTGTACTAAATAATTTTGCAATGTTTGGAAATCCATCTTTTGCCGCTTTTTTTGCAAAAGCTCTATATTTTTGGTTTGCTTGGCTTTCCCCTGCAAATGCAGTCCCGAGATTTTCCTTTGTTGTTGGCATTGTTAACTCCTATGTTAATTTGGAAAGAAGAAAATTATTTATTTCTCAAGTTAATTCTATTTTTAGAGTAAAACAATTTTACTGAGGTCAACTAGATCATATTTTCCATTTCACACAATTTATTTTGTTTATTTAGAATGACTTAACAATAATGATGACATGAAATGTTATTGATTTTGGAGAATAGTCTGACTAAATTTAGAACTGTGTTTTTTATAAAAAGTGTTTTAGTTGGAGGATGTTGAAATTATGGGAATGATGGCCAAGATGAGGAGCCTTGCTCCATGGTTTATAGTTACAGTTGGTGGTTTATTTGTGATATTTATGGTTCTTTCTGATTCAAAAATTGGTGATTCAATGGGAAGAAGAAGTAATGACATAGGTGAAGTTAATGGCGAAAAGATAACATATCAAGAATTTGCTAATCTATTAGATAGATATAGAGAGTTTCAATTACAGCAGAATGGTCAAGAAATTCCAGAGAGTCAAATGGAACAATTTCGTGATCAGGTATGGGAAACTTTAGTAAATCAAAAATTAATGGAACAAAAAATCAAAGAATTTGATTTGTCGGTTGCTGATAAGGAAATTGAAGATCTACTTATTGGTCCAAATCCTCCACAATCAGTTACACAATATTTTATTGATTCAACTGGTATGTTTAATAGAGAAGCATATGACAATGCTATTAGAAATCCGCAAAACAAAACAGCTGTTTTACAAATAGAAGATCAGGTTAGACAACAACTTTTGCAAGACAAATTAACTAGTCTTGTTAATGCTTCTGCATTTATAACTGATGAAGAAATTCAAAGAAAATTTGTTAACGATAATATTAAAATGAATGCTGATTATGTTGTTGTAACTCTTTCTGCTGCAGATTCATCTCTTCAAGCAACCGATGATGAAATAGCTAGTTACTATAACTCTAATAAAGATGATTACAAAAGTGAAGAGTCAAGAAAGATTAAATATGTTCTCTTTAAAACTGGTGCATCTCATAGAGATACTGTTGATGTAAAAAGTAATTTGGATGCTATTCTGAATAAAGTAAAAGTTGATACAAGTGGTTTCAAAACTTATGTGGAAATTTATTCTGATAAAGCATATGCAAAAGATACTCTTCAAATTTCTCAAGTATCTGTAGCTGCTCAAGATTTAGTAGCAAATGCTGATGATGGAAGTTTTGTTGGGCCAATACTTACTAACGAAGGGTACATACTTTATAGAGTTGAAAAAAGTATAAAATCAAAAGACCGATTAGTTAAAGCTTCGCATATTCTAATTAAAGAGAAAGCTGATGCTGATGCTGTATATAAAGAGTTAAAAGCTGGTGCAGACTTTGCTGAAATGGCAAAAGAGAAATCTCAAGATCCTGGTAGTGGAATTAAAGGTGGTGATCTTGGTTGGTTTGGAAAAGGTCATATGGTACCTGAGTTTGAAAAAGCGGCATTTGGTGGTAGAGTTGGTAGAATTCAAAGACCAGTTAAATCCCAGTTTGGATATCATATAATTCTTGTAAAAGATAAAACAAACAAAAAATATGTAGTTGAAAGCATAGTTAATAAAATTTCTCCTTCTGCAACTACTATTGATAAAATCCATGAAGATGCAAGTAATTTTCAATATTTAGCTAAAGAGGATGGTTTTGATACAACTGCAGCTCAATACAATTATCAAATAATTGAAACTCCAGATTTAAGAGTGAGTGCATCTTCAATTCCTGGACTAGGAGCAAATCGTTCATTACTGCTTTACACATTTGCAAATAGTAAAGATGATATTGGACCAGTATTTAAGTTTCAAAGTGGTTATGTAGTTGCAATGATTTCAGATGTTATTGAGGCTGGCTATAAACCACTAGATGATGTTAAGAATAATATTAAATCTGTTGTCTCAAGAAATAAAAAATCGTCAAAAGAACTTAGTATTGCGCAAGAAATTAGAGCAAAAATTGGTGATAGTGGTGACCTTAATTTAGCCAAAGAAGTTCTTCCTTCTGCTAAGGTAGCTACTGTTAGTAATTTCTCTACTGCTGGTTCAATTCCGACAATTGGCAGAGAATTTGCATTTTCACAAACAGCTTTTGATTCAGATATTAATGTTGTTTCTCAACCTGTAAAGGGAAACAGAGGTAGTTATATTGTAAGAGTTACTAGTAAAACAGCATTTGATTCTACTTCATTTTCATTACAGAAAAACTCTATAAGAACTAATCTACTAAATCAAAAGAAATCTGCTCTCTATTCACAATGGTTAGTTGATATTAAGGAAGAGGCATCCATCGTAGATAATAGATTTAACTTCTATAGATAATTTTAGTGAAATATTTATTTTTGGTAAGCCGTGGATTTATTCACGGCTTTTTTTATTTATGGAACTTTTAAATTCTTATTACATCTAACATTGAACAACTAAATGGAGTATATCATGGAATTCAAGGTTAAAAGTCAGGAGCTACTAAAAAAGGTAGAAGAACTAATTCGTGAAGGAAATGTAAGACGAATCATTATTAAAGATGCAGATGGAAAAGTTTTTATCGAAATTCCTTTGAGTGTTGGTGTTATTGGAATGATAGCTGCACCTATTGTAGCTGCAATTGGCGCACTTGCTGGAGTTGTTGCAAACTTTACTGTTGAGGTAATTAAAACTAAAGAAGCAGATATTGCAGAATTTACAGAAGTTGTTGATGACAACACAAAAAAAAATGAGGGAGAGTAATCTCATCCTCATTTTTTTTAAGTAAAATTATTTTTTATATTGAACAGAAAAATTTACGATTCACCAAATGAATTGAAAACATCTTTGAGATGTATATACTCTTTATCTTCAAGATTAAAAATTATATACTCAGCAAAACTACTTAAAGTTACAACAGCATTTCTACTTGTGTCATTTAATTCTACATCAGAAAGCTTTTCTACAATATTCTTATTTACCACCTGAATTTGTTCATATGCTACTTTTAATTTCGACAAATCCCAATCAGGGGTTTCGCCAGTTATAAATTTAAAATATTGGGCGAAAACATATGTTGAAAAAACTCTATATTCGGTCTCTTCCAATGAGGCAAAGGGTAAATGGAATCTTACTAACGGGCGAAGCACTCCAATTATTGGGCATCCACTACTTGCCATAATAATACCAATTAAACTTCCTACTCCTATTTGAACTGTAGTTTGCTTATATGTAGTTCTATCATTAGTTTCGACAGATACCTTTGCCTCTTCGTATGAAGGGAGTGTATTAAAAAAATCTAATACTCCTGCAAGATTTCTAGCGAGAGGGCAATACTCAATTTTTGATTTATTAAGAGGACAATTAGGGCATTCAAAATTCTTTAATTTTGTCCAGTCTTTAGTAATATGGGAAACTTTATTTTCAATAAGAAGTGTTTTATAATTTATCTTAACTTCGAACGAAAGATTAATCTGTTCATGAAAAGTAAATTTGTATAAAAATTTTATTTGATCTTCCATCTAATTACACACTAATATTATTGATACTTATTCTTATTATACAAAGAATGAAGATAATTTAAAATTACCAAAGAAAAACAAATTATTTTTTTTTATAATTGGTTAGTAAAATTAATCACGCCTATTATGCGAATTATTTATTCTTCGCCAATATCTTCATTCCAGAGAACTGGATTTTCTTTAATAAACATATTCATCATTTCAATACATGTGTTGTCATTAACTACTTCAACATCAACACCTTTTGAAGCTAAATGCTCTTCCTCTCCCATGAAGGTTTTGTTTTCCCCAATTATAACCTTAGGAATTCCATAAAGATGAATAGCACCTGAACACATTGAACATGGGGATAGGGTAGTGTAAAGTACTGATTCTTTATAGATTTTAGCTGACAATCTTCCAGCATTTTCTAGTGCATCCATTTCACCATGAAGAATTGCACTCCCTTTTTGGATTCTACGATTATGCCCACGCCCAATAATTTCTCCATTGTGAACAATTACAGAACCAATAGGAATACCACCTTCGTTCAATCCTTTTTTCGCTTCATCAATTGCAGCTTGTAAAAATTTATCCATTTCTATAACTCCACTTCTAAATTATCTTTAGCAAATTCCACATTTGGGAAATACTTTTTACATTCTAGCTCAATCTTATCTAGGAAGTTATCGTCATGGTCTGGATCGTGGTGTGTAATGAATAGTTTTTTAACATTTGCTAACTTAGCTACCTCTATGGCTTGCATCCAACTACTATGACCCCAACCTCTATGCTTCTCTAATTCTTCAGGTGTATATTGTGCCTCGTGAATTAGTATATCGGCATCTTTGGCAATTTCAATTACACGTTCATCTAATTCACCAATATGTTCAACATCAGTTATAAATACTATTACTTTTCCATTAATTTCAACTCTATAACTATAAGCACCACCTGGATGATTATGCTCTGATGATATTATTTTTCCATATTTTGTTTCTATATATGTTGCTTCTTGCTGTACAAAATTTAATTTAGCACCCATCTCTTCAAGAGGGATGGGAAAGAATTCTGTTCTCATTTGATTTTCGAAGATTGCCTTTAAATCAAAATATTCGTCCGTTCTGCCAAATGTTGTAATAGTTATCTCACGGTTAGTATCGTATGCTGGTAAGAAAAATGGAAAACCTTGAATATGATCCCAGTGGAAGTGAGAAAATGCAAGAATGATGTTCGTTAGATCATGTTCTCCATCTTTAAAATAATCTATACCTAAATTCCTAATTCCAGTACCAGCATCAAAAATATAGATTTCAGATTCATTACATATAGCAACACAAGTAGTATTTCCGCCATACTTTTGAAATTTCTGTTCGCACACAGGAATAGAACCTCTAGTGCCATAAAATTTTAGTTTCATATTCAAAAAGTCTTTACTAAAAAAAATACTGAATAATATTCCTTCCAAAAATAATATGTAAGAGATATTAAAAACAAACTGAGAATGGCGTAAAAATAAGGGTAATTTAGGACTAAATCAAATAAGAATAACTTGGTATGTGATTAAAATCACATGAAAATAAAGAGGTTTACAAGGAAAATCTGAAGTAGATTTCCCTTGTAAAAAAAAATATAGACTAATAACCCATAAATACTATTCCAATATTAAAGCTCATGTATCCGTGAGAATTATCAGTGCCACCACCAAGAGGTTTACCAGCTGATAGAGCATAATTATATTTGGCATTTGCCATAATTGCCATATCGCCTAAAGGAATTAATAAACCAGCTTCTGGGGCAAAACCAAAATGCCAGTTATTTTCACTAACTTCGTATATTCCGAGTTGAAATTTTTGAGTTATATAGTAAAGTCCAACATTCATACCTATAAAAGGTCTAATTGGGTCTCTTCTTTTCATAAAATAGTAGTGTCCATTTGCCATAATTGGAAATGAATTAACATAACGTATTTGAGTCCCTTGAATATCTGAAACATCATCTCCATCTTCCAAATGAATTAGTTCAGTTATTTCTGTATCAAAAAGATTCCATCCAAAAGTACCACCAAAAGTCCAGTTTCTATTTGTGAAAGTTCTACCTTCAAACTGAAAACCTTTGTAGCTATAATCGCTTATGAAATCGCCAGTATTTCCAGTCCCAAGAGCTGTGCTATAGGAGAGAACTCCAAGAAATTGTTGTGCTGATAAGCTAATGCTCGTAAAAAGCAAAGCTATTATTAAATATTTAAATTTCATTATATTTCCTATTATTCTTTTCAAAAATTAGTTGCTTACTTCTAAGTAAGGCGATTGCTCAAATGCTTTATTGATTCTATCTGAAAGGCGATTTTGAGTAATTGTATAAGAATCACTATTTAGCAACCCATTTAAGATTGCATGCCATTCAACATCAACAATTGGATTATTAATGTTATCAACATCAACATAGTTAATGAAAAGAGTTCCTACATAATAAGTTGTGCTACCGACATATCCAGGATAGCCCCATCCATATCCAGGATAACCCCATCCCCAACCAGGATAGTAGCCGCCGCCCCACCAACCACCATAATAGTATTGATCTACTTTGGTGCCTTGCGCAGCCACATAAACCAAAACATCAATTTCACTTGCATCACTTGGATTAACTACTTGAGTGTAACCCAAATCAGTCATGTTCTTTGTTATTGTATTAATTATAAAATCATCATGTGCTCTGCTTAAATATTCTGAATCTGGTTTAGTTGTATCGCCAGTTAGATGATACACAGAATCGACAATTGCAAAAGTTTTGTACTTTGAAAAATCAGTAGTTTTTTCGTACTGAGTTACAATTACATCATGATCGGATGAAGTTAATCCATAATCCGTATAACATGAAGTTAAAGTAAGGGAAGTGATAAATAGAAATAAGATAGGAATTATTCCAATCTTATTTAATCTAAATTTTAGTTTCATTTTTTGTTCCTCATTTTTTAATAATTTTAATTAAATAATAATTATTCTATTAGTCCGTCATTAGCCATTGCATCAACAATTAGTTGAACAATTGGATCTATAACATCAGATGCTTTTTTTACATCAAACGATTCTGATATTGTACTCCAAGCCATTTGCTTACTTTTTACATCAAAAATGTTAGTCTCTAAATTAACATTCTTAGTCTCAATTAAATATCCAGGTGTGTTCATATAACCAATAGAGTAGTTGTAGTAACCATGAAATCCGTATCCTCCATATAAACCATAGCTGGGGGTGTAGTTGTAAACTCGTTCTTTTTGAATGTTTTCTGCAACGACTCTAGTTATTAAAACTGCATCAAAACCTTTGTTCCCAAAATATAGATCAAAATTTTCTTTCGTGATTTTTTCATCAGGAGAAACAATTTCTAGCGAAGAAATGGCTACAACATTGTTGTCTGCAAATTCCTCTTTTAATTCTCCTTCAAACATTTTTCTAACCCAAGGATCCTTTGCCACACCAATCAAAAGTATTTTGTCAATTTTACCTATCTGGACTTGTTCATTTTTCCATGTCGCAATAACTTTTGTTCCGCTTCCACAAGAGGTAAATAAAATTCCAGTAATTAAAAAAGTAGCTAATAGTAATAATCGTTTAATGTGCATAGTTATTCTCATTGTTTTAAGTAAAATAGTAAGCAAATATAAGACAAGTTGTATTAAAAGACTCATCTATTCTAAAATAAATACCGGCAGTACAATTTCCATTTTACTTTGCAAACCGAATATTAAAAAAACAAAACCTATTTTTTTATTGTTTGATCTTTAGTTGTAGGGAGTAAAGGAATTTCAGCTGATAGTTGAATATCAATTAGCATATTCATTCTGTTAAGTAACTGAATAAATTTACCTGCATGTTTTGCATCAAGTGCTTTGCTAACTTTTTTATAATACTTCTTATTAAGACTCAATCTATCTTCTTCAAGATCGAATGATTGATCTATTAAATTCTCTGCAACTTCATTTGTGAGTTGGTCATAATTCTCTGCATACTCTTTGATTATTGCAATTTTCTTGTCCCCTAATTTTGTGACTTCAAATTGGAATTCATTATAAATTGGCCAAAATTTATCACTTTGCTCGGACGTTAATTCCATTGACTCCGCAACCACAGCTTTTTTATTTGATTGAAGGTCTGACCTTAACAATTCAATAATAGTTTCTGTTGATTGTGCTGAAAGTGAACTTGCAAGTAAGACGACTAGTCCGATTATTGTTTGTTTCATAAATTACCTCTTGTTATTAAATTTAATTGATTGAATGTAATAATTTAGTGATTTTTGTAAAAAATTAAAACTTATTTGTTTTGAATAAAATTCCAGAATAAATGAATAAATAAAAAGGAAATGCAAATAATATTCACTTCTTACTTTCATAAAGTAATTTGAAACACTAATTTAGTAAAACAAATTATTGAGGATTGCAATGCACTTATCAAAGAAAGTTAGGGAGATGGAATTTTCAGGAACAATGCAAATTTCTGGAAAGGCAAAAGAGCTTAAAGCACAAGGAATTAATGTTATCGATTTATCAGTTGGCGAGCCAGATTTTCCAACACCGCAAAGAATTAAAGATGCTGGAATAAAGGCTATGGCAGATGGACATACTGGTTACACTATGGCTGCTGGAATTATTCCTTTACGCGAAGCAGTTGGTAAATGGATTAAAGATTTTTCTGGTGTGGAATATGCTGCAAATGAGATTATTGTCTCAAATGGTGCAAAGCACTCTCTTTATAATACATTACAAACAATTATTGAAGTTGGTGATGAAGTTATTATACCTGCCCCATATTGGGTGACATATCCTGCTTTAGTAAAAATAGTTGATGGTATACCTGTTTACATTGAAACAACAAGTGAGAGTGATTTTAAAATAACTCCAGAGCAATTAAAAGCAGCGATCACAGATAAAACTCGAGCATTAATTTTGTGTAATCCCTCTAATCCTACTGGATCAGTTTATACTAAATCTGAATTAGAAGAGATAGGAAAAATTGTGCTTGAAAATGACTTATATGTAATTAGTGATGAGATCTATTCTCGCTTAGTTTATGATGATTTTGATTATGTAAGTTTTCCATCACTTAGTCCAGAGTTAAAAAAGAAAACCATATTAATTGAAGGAGTTTCAAAATCTTATTCAATGACTGGATGGAGAATTGGGTTTACTGCTGCTGATAAAGAGCTAATTAGCGGAATGGGGAAACTTCAAAGCCAAATGACTTCTAATCCTAGTTCAATTTCTCAATATGCTGCAATAGAAGCTATTGCCGGTTCTCAAAGTGATGTTGAAGATATGCGAAAAACTTTTGCCGAGAGAAGGGAGTTTTTATTTAACGCACTTAATGAAATGGACGGGGTTAAAGCAGAAAATGCAAAAGGAGCTTTCTATCTTTTTCCAGATTTTTCATCTTTTTTTGGAAAAAGCTATAATGAGACTAAGATTGAAGGGTCTATGGATTTAGCAATGTATTTAATTGCTGAAGCAAAAGTTGCAACAGTTCCTGGTTCTGTGTTTGGAGCAGAAGGATTTATGCGAATTGCATATGCAACTTCAATGGAAAATTTGATTGAAGGAATTAAAAGAATTAAAGAGGCTTGTGAAAAACTTAATTAATTGAGGTATATCAGTCTTGAAAATATTATTAAATAGTTGTATCTTTATTATCTGAATATATGAGATATAGCAATAGATACATAACGAAACGTTTAAGTTTAACACGAATAATAGCAAGCTTAAAATAAAAAACAAAAATGCACTTCTAAATTAGGGGTGCATTTTTTTTTGGTTCTGAATGCACATAAATCAAATAATAAAATATTTTGAAGACTGGGCTCCTAAGGGAGTTGCATGGGAAAACGATAACACCGGTTTACAAGTTGGTAATCCAGATACTAAGGTTACTAATATTATGTTGGCATTGGAACTTGATGAACAAGTTTTTGAGCAAGCAGTAAAGAAAAACTGTAATCTTATTTTAACCCATCATCCATTTATTTTCAATCCTATCAAAAATCTTAACTTTTCGAATAATAGAAAAGCAAAACTTATTGAGAAGTTAATTCATGAAAAAATTTCAATTTTCTCGGCACATACAAATTTAGATTATACTAAAGGTGGTGTTAGTTTCGAGTTAGCCAAAAAACTTGGTTTAAGGAATATTCAATTTTTAGTGAATCAAGAGAGTAACCAGTATAAATTGGTAGTCTATGTTCCATTGGAGAATATTGATGAAGTATCTGATGCAATATTTGAAGCTGGCGGAGGAGTTATTGGAGAATACACAAAATGTAGTTCTCAAAGTATAGTTGAGGGAACTTATGAAGGCTCAAGCGTATCAAATCCTAAAATTGGAAAGAAAAATAATTTTGAGGTAGTTAAAGAAATAAGATTGGAGGTTTTAGTTAACTCTTGGAAATTATATTCGATAATAGATGCAATGAAATTAGCTCATCTATATGAAGAACCAGCGTTTGATATCTTTATGCTAAAGAATAAAAATATTAATTACGGAGCTGGTGCAATTGGTGAATTAACAACTTCAATGAGTACCAAAGAATTCTTATCGCATACTAGTAAATCATTAAAAGCTGATGGATTAAAATATACTATCGGTAATAGTTCAAAAATTAAAAGGGTTGCTGTTTGTGGTGGCTCATGTTCCGACCTAGTTAATAATGCAATTGCTTCAAAAGCTGATGCATTCATTACAGCTGATATAAAATATCATACATTTCAAGATGCTGAAAGTAATATTCTGTTAGTAGATGCAGGCCACTATGAAACAGAGATACAAGTACTTAATCCAGTAAAATCAAGGCTTGATAAATTCATTAAAGAAGATAGATCTAAAGTAAAAGTTTTTAAATATAGTGGGTCCACAAACCCAGTAAAGTTTTATAATAACTAAGGAGTCTTAAATGATTAACAAATTAGTAACACTCTTCTCGCTTCAACTTATTGACGATGAGTTGGATGAACTCGAAGAGCTACGAGGGGATCTTCCCTTAAGAGTGAATTCTTTGAACGAAAAAATCAAAGAAAAGCAAGATCAAATTGATGAAAAGGAAAATCAAAAAAGCGGTTCGCTCGAAAAGAGAAAAACTAATGAAACAGAAGTAGAGCGTTTAAATGTAAGTTTGAAAAAATTCAAAGCTCAATTATATCAAGTAAGAAATAATAAAGAGTATGATGCTTTAACTAAAGAGATAGATCATTCAGAATCAGAAATTGAAAGACTTGAATCTGAAAATGAAGAGATGGAAAATAATAGTGAAAAACTAATAATTGAGATTGAAGATTTAACTCCTGGTGTAGATGAGTTGAATGTTGACCTTAAAGACAATGAAGTTGAGCTAAAGAAAATTATTAAAGAAAATGAAATTGAAGAGACAAAGCTAAAAAGTAAAAGAGATAAAATTGCCTCTCAAGTTAAGAAACCAGATTATAATGTTTATATGAGAATTCGTAAAGCATTAAAAGGGAAGGCAATTGTAAAAATTAACCGTTCAGCTTGCAGCGGTTGTCACAATGTAGTTCCTCCACAACGCCAGATTGAGTTAAGACAAAATAGAAGACTATTTACATGTGAATCTTGTGGTAGAATTTTGGTTTCTCAAGAAATTGCTGAAGAAGCTTTGAAGAGCCTAGCCTAAGATCAAATTAATTTTAGACCTTTATAAAGGCGTCTTTTTAGACGCCTTTATCTATTCTTTACTCCTCACATAAAATCTAGTTGATATTTTTTAAATATTTTATTTATTCTTGTTTTTACAAGTTATTTTGATTACGTTTCGACCTTAAATGACTGACAAGTCAGTCATTTGTAACGAAATAACAGTGAGATACAATGAAAGAAAATAAACAGCAGAAAAAAAGAAGAGCAGATATATTAGAAGCTGCCGAAGAAGTATTCTCATTAAACGGCTATCATAAAGCTGATATGAATGAAATTGCGAAAAAAGCAAGCATCGCAAAAGGAACCGTATATCTTTACTTCCCATCTAAAAAAAAAATATTTATATCACTAATAAAAGATGGATTAGAAACTCTTGCTAAAAAAATTAAAGAGGACGTAGAAAATATTGATAATTCAGTTGAGAAGATAAAAAAAGCTATTTCAACTCAAATGCTCTATTTGAAAAATCACCAAGGGCTCTATAGAATATTATTACAACCCGATTCAGAGTTAATGGATGACGTGTTTAAAACAATGAAGGACATTAGATTATCCAAACTACCACGTTTGGCTGAAGGAATAAAGGAAGGAATAAAAGAGGGGCAAATACGCAATTTAAATGAAACATCTCTTAGTTTTATGATTTTAGGAATGATAGACATGACACTATACCATTGGTTGACTAATCCTAACGAAGAGCCAATTGAAAAAAAAATAGATTTACTAATTGATGTCTTATTCAATGGAATTTCAAATGGAAAATAAACTTACAAGGAAAGAGAGAGATTTTATTAGGCATAAAGCTGAAATAATGAAATCTGCCGAAGAACTTTTTGCTCAGTCTGGTTATTATAATATCACAATGGATATGATTGCTAAAGAATCTGAATATAGCAAAGGTTCCCTCTATAATTACTTTGAAAGCAAAGATGTTCTTCTATTTGAAATACTAAATTCTAAAACAGACTTCTTATTGGCAGAGCTTACAAAAATTGTAGCTAATTCATTAACATTAACAGATAAGCTAAATGATTTTATTGGATTTTATTTCGATTTCTTTTCAGATAATATTGATTTTTTTAAAATTGCTGAAACAGAAAAATACAATCTCACAAAATTTACACATAAGAAAAGAATGATTAAATTAAGGGCAAAATATTTCCATTTTATGGAAAGTATAAAGGCAATACTAGTATCTGAAAATCTAAAATCGGAAGAAGAATTAAATCTTTTAACAGCAGCTATAAGTGGAATTCTTAATAGTCTTTTAACTAGAAATTTAATTTATAATGAGAAAATTGGAATTGAGAGGCTTAAAGAATTTGCCAAAAGTAAAATTTTAAAATTGATTGAATGAAGAAATTAAAACGAATAATATATGCTAAAAATTAAAATACTTATGTTTTGCTGGGTTTCGTACAAATGAATGGGCAGCAAACTGATATAGCACTTGACGAAGCGAATAAAATGGCTCTAAAAAAATAGAGAAATTGAAATTGCAAAATGGGTGTAGCGAATGCTTCAGGTAATTTATATTGTAAATTAAAAAACTTTAGAACTTGGAAGACAAAAGGGCTTTGAAAATATGATGTAGTTTTATAAAAAAATACTTCTTGACATACATACATACATGTCTGTATATTTATAATCAATTTTATTTGGTGTATTATGAGAAGAACAAAAGAAGACGCAGAACAAACAAAACAGCAGATTATGACTGCTGCAATAAAAGTAATGAACAAGAAAGGAATTGGCGCTACTCGTTTTGAGGATATCGCAAAAGAAGCAAACGTAACTAGGGGTGCGATATATCATTATTTTAGTAGTAAAAATGAAATCATTTTCACTATTCATTCAAATATGAAAAAACAAATGATGGATTTATTTGAAAAGAATGTAAGTGATGAAATAGATCCCCTTTTGAGTATTAAAAATGGACTTAAGGAGACTTTAACAAAATTCCAGAATGATGACAATTATAGGGCTATTGAAGAGCTTTTTATTAAAGCAGAATTCACATCTTTGTTAAAAGAGGATAGTGAATTGCATCTACTATTTTCTAAGCAAAAAGAAGAAACTATTAGTGACATGCTTAAATTAGTTAAGAGAGGACAAAAATCTGGATCTATTAGAAAAGATATTAGACCTGATTCAATAGTATTTACTATGTTTTCAATTTACATAGGATTTATTACAGCTTGGTTTTTAACAGAAAATTCAATTTCAACCGATGGAATTGTAGATGAATATGT
>CBDUTO010000033.1:0-36799 GCA_965370315.1 uncultured Melioribacteraceae bacterium | reverse complement strand
TGGGCTTTCATAATTCTATCCCAGATTTTGAGGAAGTCGGCTCTTTTCTTACTTAATACTAAGTTACCGTCTTCATCTTCAACGCTTTCAATAACTATATCAACTTTTCCACCAATTTCTAATTCTTCGGTAGAAGAGAATTCATTTTTTGGAATTGAACCATCAGATTTAAAACCAACATCTAATACAATATGGTCATCTGAAATACCGACTATTGTTCCGGCAATAATTTCACCTTCAACAATATCATTAAATGAGTTTTCATAGAGTTTTTCAAACTCTGCTAATTCAGTCTCAGAATATTCTTCTGGATTCATAAATTTGCTATTACTAGCAAGTTCAACTTTTGGGGTCTGTTCAGATACTTCTTCTTGTGCATCCTTTTCTAACTCAGACATCTAGCCTCCTGTAATCTTTCTTTTCATTTTTCCTTTAAAGTCAGAAAAAGGTCGAATGAATTATTTTTTTTAATTTGACATTAATTATTTAACTGACTTTATAATTAAAATTTATTTTTTTTTTTATGTTCTCTAATAAGATTTCAAATTCTTCTTCTACAGAAATGTTTGAAGAATCAACTTCTATAGAATTCTCTGCTTTACGTAATGGGCTGGCTTCCCTCCCACTATCAATTCTATCGCGCTTTCTAATATTTTCTATTACTTCTGCAATTTCAATATTTACACCTCTCTCAAGGTATTCTTTGTGTCTTCGTTCGGCTCTAACTTCTACCGTAGCATCTAAAAATACTTTAACATCTGCATCAGGAAAAACAACTGTTGTAGTATCACGACCCTCAGCAACAACATTTCCAACTTTCCCCATGCTTTGTTGCATTCTTACTAACTCTTTACGTACAAATGCCATCGCTGCAATTTCACTAACTTTTGAATTAACATCTGGAGTTCTAATGTGTTCTGTCAATTCTTCACCATCAACAAATACATGAGTTAATCCATCTTCAAAATTGAGAGTAACGTCAAGACCATCTACTAATTTATTAACAGCTTTTTCGTCATCAACTATTCCGTTTTTAAGCGCTAAATAAGTAATGGCTCGGTACATAGCACCTGTATCGAGATAAGTATAATCTAATCTCTCAGCTACCATTTTAGCTATCGTACTTTTCCCTGAACCAGCAGGACCATCTATTGCAATAATAATTTTGGACATAGTTTACAAAGTTACAAAACTGATTCCTTTTTTTCAATATATATTTTCTATAAACCTTTGGGTAATAATAGGTTAACATGCAATTGAGTAAAAACAATTCCCATTTTTGAATGTAGTGGTATTTTAATTATATTACATCTTTGTCTTATTAAAAAGAGGAGTTCACTACAAATGAAAAAAACAGCAATGCTATTACTTATCCTTCTAACTTTTATCTCATGCAAAGATGAAATCAATGTAATCACTTCGAAGCAACCTGGCAAAATTGTTGGTACTGTTTTACCAAAAGAATCAGTTGCAACAATACAATTAATTCAGGGTGAGATTATTTCAACTACTGATACTGATAATGGAATATTCCAATTTGAAGATGTCTCACCAGGTATTTACAGATTATCCATAAAAGCTGATAACTATGGCAAACAAGAGATTGAAAATATAAAAGTTGAGGATGGAGAAGGAAATGATATTGGAATTATTGAATTATCAAAATATCCCTATCCCCTTTCATTAACTACTCCATTTGATGGAGCTAAGAATGTTTCTGCAACATCTACTGATATTAGATTTGTATTTAGCGAAGAAATGGACCCTTCTTCACTGGAAAGTAGTTTCAGTATTGAGCCAAATGTAAAAATCATCAGATATTATTCCTCATCTAGTAATAAATACTTTTATTTTGAAGCTGCACTAAATTTTGGCACTCAATATAAAGTAACTTTAGATACATCTGTAACCACTATTTTTGGAGAACATATGGAATTCCCATCTGTTTTAAATTTCTTTACTGAATATTTTATTCTATCCAGTGTTACTTAACCTATAATATTCTCTAATAGTTATGATTATCTTTCACTCAATTTTAATGGTGTGCCATCAGAGAATTATGAAGAATCAATATCAATAGATCCAGAATTAACAATAATAGCAACGCATAATACTGGTGCAAGATATGTGAGAGACAATCAATACTTTTATTCAGGGATTAAGATAATACCAGTTAATGGATGGATAGCTGACACTACCTTTAGTATTACTATAAGTAAATCACTTAAAGAATTTAATGGCGCTAATTTAAGAAATGACACTACAATCACTTTTACTACTCCACCACTACAAATTATTGAAACATTTCCATTAGATGGACAACATTTTGTAGATACTAGTTCCTCTATCAGAATTAAACCAAACTATTTATTAGATCAAGGCACAATCCAAAATGCCGTTTTAATATCTCCTGAAGTTATCTACTCATTACATACAACGACAAACAATGGGCAAACAATTTTTTATCTTCTTCCGGAAGAGACTTTTGCACCAGGGACTAATTATACAGTCACAATAAATAAGTCGTTAACTGATATTTATGGCGTTCCCATGAAAAAAGATTATAGCTTTTCTTTTAGAACCAAAGAATAACTTTTCAGTCCAGAACGGAAAATTATAGATTTCGTTCTGGATTTCATAAATATGTTCTGTATCAAAACAGATTAAAGTTCAATTGAAATGAGCTAAATCTCTATCCTCATTTAGCAAATGAATTATCAATTACCTAAATTGCTCACCAAAAATAATTATGATTTAAATTTGAAAAAAGAGTTGGCAAAAAATAATATTTTCAAACGATTCAAAGATTCAATTTATACTCGATCAGTTAATTCTAAAAATGATAGAGATAGAATTCAAGTTGTTTTCCAAAGTTTGATTTTGCATCTTCATCCAACAATGATTCCAGAGAGAGCTTTAAAACTGTCTGTTACTTGGGGACTTGGAGGCATGGCAGCTTTACTTATCCTTATGCAAGCATTAACAGGAATACTCCTTCGTTTTGTCTATCAACCATTTCCTGGCAAAGCATACGACTCAATTGTTTATCTAAAAAATGAAATATTCTTTGGCGATTTGGTTAGAAACATCCACCACTGGAGTGGAACTTTTCTTGTACTCATAGTTTTTCTACATCTTCTCCGAGTCTATTTTACTGGTGCTTATCACGGTAAACGTCAGTTTAATTGGGTGCTTGGAATATTTTTATTACTCTTTGTTGTCTTTTCAAATTTCACAGGTTATCTACTTCCTTGGGATCAATTAGCATATTGGGCAATTACTGTTAGCACAAGTATGCTTTTCTATATTCCTTTTATTGGCGATAGTCTTGTTGAAATGGTTCGAGGCGGCTCAGAGGTTGGAGCATCGACACTTCTGATTTTTTATAATTTTCATACAGGTATTTTACCTATTCTTATATTAGCTACAATGGGATTTCATTTTTGGAGAGTTCGTAAAGCCGGTGGTGTAGCAATTCCAAAGAGTAATACGGAAGCAGAAAATAAACTTGTTACTACCCTACCAAACTTAATCTTACGAGAATTTGTAGTTGCATTAATTCTTATTGCAGTGATTCTGCTATTTGCAATATTTTTTGATGCACCATTAATGGATAAAGCAAATCCAGCATTTAGTCCAAATCCGGCTAAGGCACCCTGGTATTTTGAAGGGCTTCAAGAATTGATGTTACATTTTCATCCACTCTTTGCAGCAATTATAATTCCATTAATGGTAATAACTGTATTAATATTCCTCCCTTACTTTCAGTATGATTCAAAGGTTTCTGGGGTGTGGTTTCTCTCTAAAAAGGGAAAGCTAACAAGTAAAATTTCTGTTTGGGTTGGATTAGTCATTACTCCAATTCTAATTTTATTTGATGAATATTTTATGGATGTGAGCACAACATTCGAATCGATTCCACCAGTTATCACCAATGGACTCATTCCATTTCTAATAGTTTTACTACTCTTAGTTGGGTTTTATCAATTTATAAAGAAGAAGTTTGAAACAAATAAAGCAGAAACTATACAAGCCATGTTTGTGCTAGTTCTAGTAATTTTTATTGCACTAACTTTAACAAGCATTATTTTTAGAGGAGAAGGAATGGCACTAACGATGCCTTGGAATTAGAAAATGAAAAAAGAGAAGAACGAAAAAATAGAGAATGATGCAAAACCTGAATCGAGAAAAAGTTTTTTAAACAAAATATGGATTGGTCTTGGAGCAATTGCAGGCATTCAGGTTTTAGGAATTTCCATAAATTTTCTTCTGAATTCATCTGATAAAAACATAGATACTGCTTCATATACGATTGCTGGTAAAATTGATGATTTTAAACCAAATAGTGTTACTCCATTTAGAAGTGGAAAGTTTTATCTCTCTCGTTTGAGTGATGGTGGATTCCTTGCAATGTCCCTAACATGCACTCATCTTGGATGCTCAGTTGGTTGGAATGAATCTGAGAATAAATTTGTTTGTCCTTGCCATTCTTCATCATTTGAAATAAATGGAAATGTTACAAGTCCACCAGCTCCGAGAGCACTTGATTTACTTCCAATAATAATTAAAAACGGAATTGTGAAAGTAAATACTAAAGCACCTATCAAGCGTCAGAGATTTTCAGATTCACAAGTAACTTATCTTGAGTCGTAGATGATGAAGAACTGGAAAACCACTGGAATATTTGCCTCTGTAATAATTGTACTCGCAATTCCACTATATATATTACTCCAATTAAACTCAGACAAATCAAACACACTTCATAAAGGTGCTACTTTCATTGGAAAGGATCGGTGTGTAGATTGCCACAAAATTGAATACGATCAATGGCAGCAATCCGATCATAAGAGAGCAATGGAAATTGCAACAGATAGTTCAGTGCTTGGAAATTTTAACAATTCCAAGTTTGTTTCATCGAACGGCAAAGAGACTATCTTCTATGAAAGGGATGGGAAATTCTTTGTAAAAACAGAAGGGGTTGGCGGAAAGATTCAAGACCTTGAAATAACTCACACTTTTGGATATACTCCACTTCAGCAATATTTAATTCCATTTGAAGATGGAAAATATCAATGTCTTCCTATTGCCTGGAATACTGATAAGGGTCAGTGGTACAGCTTGCCCGATATGATTTGCCCCGATGAAGATTTGACACCAACAAATTGGTTATACTGGACTAACGGTGGGCAGAACTGGAATGGAATGTGTGCTGAGTGTCATTCAACTAATCTTAAAAAGAATTTTGATCCAATTAAAAAAACTTTCAGCACAACATATTCAGAAATAAATGTTAGTTGCGAAGCGTGTCACGGTCCAGGCTCTGCTCATGAAGACTGGGCAAACTTACCAGAGATGGCGAGATCAACAGAAAATAACTTAGGGCTAATTGTAAAAACTAGTGGAATTAATAATAAAGAGTATGTAGAACTTTGTACCCGGTGCCATGCACGTCGTTCTCAGTTTGGCGATTTTGAACATGGGAAAGATGATATATTAGATTCAATGATTCCAACATTAATTAATGAAAGTTATCATCCTGATGGACAAATATTAGATGAGGATTATGTTTACGGTTCTTTCATCCAAAGTAAAATGTTTGATAACGATGTTCAATGCAACGACTGTCACAATGTGCATACTGGTAAATTAGTTCTCGAAGATAATGCCCTTTGTGCCCAATGCCATCTTACAGATGTTTATGATACAGCAGAACACCATTTCCATAAATATAAAGGAGAAGTGGGTGAACCAATTGTTCTAAAAAACAAAGAGATTGAAGTGGGTGAAGGTGCTCTCTGTATAAAATGTCATATGCCAAGCCAGTACTATATGGGAGTTGATTACAGAGCAGATCACAGCATACGTGTTCCACGTCCCGATTTAACAATTTCAATTGGTACGCCAAACGCTTGTAATGATTGCCATGCTGATAAATCATCCAAATGGGCAGATGAGTACATCACTAAATGGTATGGGGCAAAGCGTAAATCACATTATGGAACTACCTTTGCGGCAGCCCGTGAATCTGATCCTAAGGTTGAAAACAAGCTTTCTGAGATTGCAAAAGATGATTTGTATCCGATAAGCGTAAGGGCAACTGCAATTTCTTTAATGAATAGATATGGTTCTGATGAAACTTTTCAGACAATCAAAATTATGTTGGATGATGTAGAACCTCTAATCCGAGAAGCAGCTATCAGAGTTTATACTAATAGAGATGTTGTAGAGTTAAAAAAAGATTTGTTGAAATTATTAAACGATCCAGTTAAAGCTGTTAGGGCTGCAGCTGGAATAAGAATATCGGAATTACCTCTTACTGAGATACCCAAAAAATATTTAAGCCCCTTTAATAATGCAATATCTGAATACAAAGCAATGAATCTGTACATGGCTGATTTCCCATCTGGCAGAATGAATCTTGGTATTATGTATTCAAATCAACAAAAGCTTTCGGAAGCTGCAAAAGAATATGAGGAGGCAATAAAAATTGATTCTCTGTTTTTTCCTGCAAAAGTAAATTTATCTATAGTGTATAATCAACTGGGCAAGAATGATAAAGCAGAAGTTCTTCTGCGAGATTTAGTAAAAACAAATACTCAACTTTTTGATGCCAATTACTATTTAGGTTTATTGCTCGCTGAAAAGAACAATTATGTTGAAGCAATTATATATATGCAAAAAGCCTCTGAGCTAATGCCAGAGCGTGGAAGAATAAATTACAACACTGGATTGATGCTCCAATATTTAGGTAGAAATGGTGAAGCCGAAAAAGAATTATTGAAAGCACTAGCAAATGACCCAAACAATTTTGATTTCCTATATGCACTTGCTGACCATTACATCAAACTCAGTGAATTTTCAAAAGCAAAAAGAATTGCAGTTAAGTTAAAAGAGCTGTACCCTAGTAATAATATTGGGAGTGAGATTTTGAATTTTATAGCTAAAAAAGAAAATTAGTTCAAGTAATATTTTGCTAACTAATTAGATAGTGTCTCAGAAGGAAGTTCACCAAACATTAATTTATAGTCTTTAGCAAACTGTCCCATATGCCAAAATCCATATTGGTTTGCAATATCATTTATTGCCACATCATTGGAGAAACTCATTTTTAATTTCTTATATACAATGTTCAATTTTATATTCTTAACAAACTTTGTTGGAGAAATACCAAACTTTTCTTTGAATGAATACTGAAGAGTTCGCTCACTAACATTTGTTGCTTTACTCAAATTGGATAAACTATGATATTCAAGTGGTGATTCTTCAACTAATTCAACTATTTTTTTAATTGCTTTAGTTCTAGCGAATGGGTTGTCATTTTTTGAGTTTGGATTCACTGATGCAAGTGTTTTAATTAATAGTATCGGAATCTCATAGTTAACTTCGTTAATAAAGAGATGATGACTTTTGGGATCTATCTTCCTTACCATTTTGGAAAGCTGAGCAAGTCTATTTTGAAGTTCCCTTAATAAATTAAAATCGCATGTTACAAATTCATTTTTAAGAATATTGCTTTGCACATTATCGCACTTTAATTCTGAACACAATTTATTGAAATGTTTCTCCTCAATTGCGATATCTATTGCACCCATTTCATATTTATTTATCATAAATAGTTCAGAACCTGGGTGGTAAATCTGAATTGTTTTATCGGAAAGACTATTGTGCCTCCAATAAAACGGAGCAACATTAATTTTAGGAACACCAAAAGATTTGTATCCCACCATTGGAGAACCATTTATCTCCAATGTACTACCAATATTTACATCCGAAATAATTATTTTCTCATTTAATATCTGTAGCAAACCCCCGGTGTAGCTGCCTCTATCAAGTTTTTTAATACTTAAATCCCACCCTTTCGTTGCTTGCTCAAAGTGATCAAAAGTTGCAAAAGAATTGTTAAAGACTATAAAAGGTTCTACCATCGGAGTATGTTATCCCTTAATTTCTTTTTTTTGATGTTATGTGTTTCTAAAATAATATAAATTATCGGAATAAAAAAAACATCACATGATTTTGCATCAAACATAAGGTATGAAATATTTTGAAATGGGCAAACAAAAAGATATCTTGTCTTTTATAGAAAAAACAATTCATAACAAAAAAGGAGCAACTATGTTAAAAAAACTGTTTTACAATTTCTTTGTAATTGGTTTACTATTTACAAATATAGCGTTGTATGCACAAGAAAACAGTGAGAAAAAAGCCCCAAGAGAGAAGTTGGAACAGGTTCATGTTGAAGGAATTGTTGAGTCAATTGATGCAACAACTCGAGAAATTGTTCTTAGGGGACCCTTGGGAAATTTAATTACAATGACAGCAGATAAGTCAATTGAAAGGTTTGATGAAATAAAAAAAGATGATGTTATTGAGGCTGACTATTTTAAATATATGTTAGCTGAATTCCGTGAACCTACTGCTGAAGAGATAGCAGAACCATTGGTAATACTAGCCGAAGGGGGGAAAGCACCCGAAGGAATGGATCCTGCTGCAGTTGTTGGAGCATTAGTAAAAGCTGTTGTTACTGTTGAAATTATTAATCGTCCTTTTATGTACGTTACAATTAGAGGTCCATTGGGAAACTATCATTCAATTGATGTTGAAGATAAAGCAATACTAGAAGAATTAAATATAGGGGAAGTAGTTATACTCACCTATGTTGAAGCTGTTGCACTATCATTAAAAAAAGTAAGTGCCTCTAAATAAAAAAATATTTTTATAAAGCACTAATCACAAACAAGAAGGAGTATTCATGTTAAAAAAACTCATTTACTATTCATTTGTTGTAGGTTTATTATTTACAACAGTGAATGCACAAAGCAAGATTGTCCATGATGCTGAGTATTATATACTTAAAGCACAATATGGCGAAAAATGGGCAGAAGAAGATGTAGAGATTCAAAAGAAGCTCGATGCTCTGGAAAAGAAACATGGCAGAAAACCCAACATTGTTCACATTATGTGGGATGATACTGCTGTGGGAGAAATAGGTGTTGCTCAAAACCAAGCGGCAAGAGGTTTTAAAACACCTAATATGAATAAATTTGCAGCTGAAGGTCAGTACTATGCACGCATGTATACAGAACCTTCTTGTACACCTACTCGTGCAGCTTTCCAAACTGGTCGCCATGCAGTTAGAAGTGGAATGTATAATGTAAGTTTCCCTTTGGAATATGGTGGAATGAGTGAAAAAGAGACTACCATTGCAGAAGTTCTAAGCGAGGCTGGTTATGCTACCGCTTTTTATGGAAAAGGTCACTTAGGTGATATTGAAGAAAGCTATATGACAAATATGGGTTATGATGAGGCTCTTTGGTCTCCTTACAATCAAGTGCCAAGTATGTATGTAGCTCGAGGTGATTTAGGTCCAATGTTCCCAACTTCTGTTATGCCGGAATTATATCCAAACGATCCTTACGATATGGATAAAGGTTGGAGACCTAATGGTTACGTTTGGGCTTTAGAAGGTACAAAAAACGGTCCGGTTAGAGAGTGGGGTACACCACCTAATGAGGATGACTATTATGCACTTGAAGGAGAGATGCAAAAACGCACACTAGATTTTATTAAAAAAAGTGCGAAAGCAGAGAAGCCTTTCTTTGTATCTTATCAACCAATAGCTGCCTCATTTTTAGGTACAAAACCAGGAGACAAAAAGAATACACATTCTGCAGGTTTATTACAAGAATTTCTTGTAGAATTTGACGAATGGGTTCCTACATTATTACAGACACTTAAAGATGTAGGTGTAGAAGAAAATACACTCGTTATTCTTATGGCAGACAATGGTCCAATGACACATCACGGTCCTGATGGAATGGTTGAAACACTTTACCGTGGAGGTAAAGGCGATTTTACCGAAGGTGGTGTTAGGGTAGTTTGCCTTGCACGTTGGCCTGGTGTTATTGCTCCAAACCAAATCGTTGGAGATATTATTCACGTAACAGATTTATATACAACTTTTGCCACCTTAGGTGGAGCTACAAAATATATTCCAACAGATCGTATTATTGACGGTATCGATCAGACTTCTTTGTTTCTAAATGGAGACACATACAGTCGTCGCGACTATGTACATATTTACACAGGTGATATTTTAGCAGCTCAGGTAAAAGGTCGTTTTAAACGTCATTGGGTAGGCGAATTACCAGGTCTTAGTGGAGCTTCATTCTACGATTTATACAATGACCCTCGTGAAGTAATGCCTAAAATGCTACCTGGCTTTACAACAAAACCAATGTTTGATTTAATGGTGGCACGTCACCAGTTATGGATTAAAAAATATCCACATACTGCACATGTAAGAGGGTTGCCTCTGCATGGTCTGGAGAATCCACGTCCTGCAGTTAAAAAAGCTGGAGAACTTAGAATAAAAGCTGAAGATTTACCGTTTGATCCAAAGGAACTTCTTGAGTATGAACTTCCTTACGATCCAAGCATGGAAAATTGGGGAAGTGGAAATTAATAAATATAAGTAATTAAATATTTATTCTTTGCAGCCATTCCGCCCCTCGATGGAATGGCTGTTTTATTAAGATCCAAGGAGAAACAACTATGCCAATTTTAATACGCTTATTAATTTATTTTGTTACAACTATTCTTGTCTTTTGTAATGCAAATGTTTTTGCTCAAAACAAAAGTAGTATCGACAAAGAAGAGCTAGCAAAAATTAACCGTGAGCTGGATAATCCTCTGGCAAAACGGTGGTCTCTAGTATTTCAGGAAAACTATACTATTAATCAAGGTAATACTCTTGATGGTAGTGTTACTTCAAATACAATGTTTTTTCAACCAGCTCTCCCTATACCTTTTGGAAATAATTTAGTATTTACTGCTCGGCCAGTATTTCCAATTGTAACACAACCCGATTTTTCGTCAGATGAAACAGGAGGTACAAAACTAACTGGTTTTGGTGATATTCAGATGGCTGCAATATTTGGTCCTGGAAATGCAACCGGTTGGGTTTGGGGAACTGGTGTTACATTTGTTTTCCCTACTGCCAGTAATGGTAATTTAGGAAGAGGAAAATGGCAAGCTGGACCAACTATTATGCTCTTCCATTTAGCTAAAAAATGGAATAAAGGATTTTTTCTACAGCACTGGTGGTCTTATGCTGGTGACGAAACCAGACCAGAAGTTTCACTAACCGATTTCCAATATGTTATCAGAAGAAATTTTGGAACATTTTCTATTGGAATGGGACCAACATTAAATATTGACTGGAATAAAGAATGGGAAAATGCAGTTACATTTCCGATTGGCTTGGGGTTTACAAAAACTATTGCAATTGGAAGTACACCTGTAAAATTACGCATTGAGCCGCAATACAGCATTATCAGACCCAATGATTATGGAAATGTTTGGAATATTCGAATTCAAATTGCACCAGTAATTAAAAGTCCATTTTTAGATTAAAAAGGAAACATTGATTAAAATATAAGAGACGTTAAAATGAAAAAAGAACATGAATCATCTAATAATACTTCAAGACGTAAGTTTATAAAAACTACAGCATTAAGTGCTGGAATGATTGGAGCTTTTGGTTCACTTAACTTTATTAAAGCATCTCCAATTGCAAAAGATGAAAAGAGCAACTCAAGTAATTTGCAATTAAAATTAGCTGGCTATGATGTTAATCGCGTTAAAGCTATAGTGGATGGGAGAGTTAAAATTAAAGGCTGTTCAATAAACTATGTGAAAGCTGGAATTGGTGATATGAATACCAGTACGTTTAGCGGTAAGCAACCTTATGAAATTACTGAAATTGGTCTTCATCCTTTTATGCTGGCTTATGCTAATGATAATTTTAGAGACTATACACTTCTTCCAATTTTTCCATTAAGAATTTTTAGGCATAAGAGCGTTTTTATACGTAACGATAGAGGTATAAATTCACCCAAGGATTTAAGTGGAAAAACTATTGGAACTCCAGGTTACTCATCTACCTCTCTTACTTGGCTTCGTGGTATTTTCCAAGATGAATACGGCATAAAACCAACGGATGTTAATTGGGTAATTTCCAATAAAGATTCATCAGCAGATGCAGCAGGAAAAATATCAAAACAAGAACAAGTTAATCCTTCAGGTGTGAATATTAAAATGGGAACAGCAGGCTTAGACGAATCTGAGTTATTAGTTTCAGGAGAAGTAGATCTGCTTTTCCATGCGGCTGAACCTAAAGCCTATATTGAGGGAAATCCACTTGTTGAAAGACTCTTCCCAGATTCAAAAAGAGTTGAGCATGCTTACTATAAAAAAACTGGCATCTTCCCTATTATGCACGCAGTAGCTATTAAAAAAGATTTACTTAATAAAAACCCATGGCTAGCAAAAGCAGTATTTGATGCATACTCTGAATCAAAAACTATGGATTATATACATATGAAAAAATTAGGGTGGGTTTATGATTCTCTACCCTGGTATGGGCAAGAACTCGACGAGACAAAAAATCTTATGGGTGAAAATTTTTGGCCTTACGGAATTAAGCCTAACAGAAAGGCATTAGAAACTTTATTTAGATATTCACACGAACAAGGATTGAGTAGTAGAGAACTTAAAATTGAAGAACTATTTCATCCATCCACACTTGAGCTAATAGAATCTTAGGAAATCAAAAAAATGAAAACATCTTTCTTAATTACATTGATATTATTTATAGCAAGTACAACATTTGCACAGAGCGAAGAAGACCTTGCTAAAGCAACACAAAACCCTTTAGCAGCCATGTACAGCTTACCATTTCAAAATAATACAACATACGGTGTTGGGGCTTTCGAACGTCCTCAAAATGTTTTAAACATTCAACCTGTTATTCCAGTTAGCATTAGTGAAAGTGTAAATTTGATTAATCGTATTATTCTTCCAGTAATTACACAACCATCTTCAACAGAAGATAAAAGTACTACTGGCACTGGCGATATTAGTTATTCTGCATGGTTATCTCCAAGTAAGTCTAGCAAAATAATTTGGGGCTTAGGTACAGTAATGCAAATACCTACAGCATCCTCAAGTGAATTTGGAAGCGGCGAGTTTGGTATTGGGCCATCATTTGTTGCCTTAACTATGATTGATGATTGGGTTGCTGGTATTGTCACTAATAATGTTTGGACATTTGGTGATCAAGAAGAGAACAAATTTATATTCCAATATTTCGTCAATTACAATTTCCCATCGTGGTATTTAGTTTCTGCTCCAATATTAACAGCTAATTGGAATGCATCTAGTGATAATAGATGGGTTGTTCCATTTGGTGGAGGTGCGGGAAAAGTAATTAAATTAGGCGGAAAACTTCCTATAAACATAAATGCCCAAGTATTTTATAATGTTGTAAAACCAGACGGAGTTGGTGACTGGCAAACAAGATTTCAAATACAGTTTTTGTTTCCGAAAGGCTAAAGGAGAGAAATGATTAAATATAAAAATCATTTTCCAATTTTGTTCGTGCTAGCATTATTTTTTTTAACATCCCAAATCTATGGGCAATCACATGATGAACTGAATAATAATGAACATGAATTTAAAAATTTCAGAATAGCTGTTAATCTTGGGCATGGCTATATACCTTCTGCCACAACTAAAGATAATAATTTTGTAGTTCTCCCGGTGTGGGGTCTAGATATTCAATATTGGTTCAACCATAAATGGGGTATTGCACTTAAAAATGATGTAGAAATTGCAAACTACTTTATTGAAGTATCTAGTAAAAGTTCTGAAAATCTTGAAAGAGAAAATCCGGTTATAATCTCGTTACCCCTACTATATAGCCCTTGGGATAATCATTTAACATTTTTAATTGGTCCTGGTATTGAATTCGAGAGTGGTCATAATTTTTCAATTTTACGATTAGGCCTTGCTTACGAATTTGAATTACCAGGCCATTGGGATTTTGCTCCAGAGTTGGTCTATGATCTTAAAGATGGACATATAAATGCTCTGACTATTGCAATTGGTGTTGGGAAAAGATTTTAACAAAAGTAACCTTCTAATAGTTTAAGTACTTTAAATTTGTCGAATGGGGTAATGTCCTTAAACATTGAGGATAGAGCCGTAATACTCTTTAATAAAACTAGATGATAATAGGACTGAATGTAATGAACAAATACAAATTTCCTATGTAATTTATAGACCTTTTTAATAAAAAAGCATATCTTGCATATCTGACTAAACAAAATACAGGACAATGGGTCATTAAATAATTTCAATTATTTATATCACAAAGAAGGATACTAAAATGAAATCAAAACAAACAATTTTTTCAAAAATGAAGCTAGTATTATTATTATTAATAGCTTCTTTTTTTATATGCAATTCAAGTATGCTCGCGCAAAAATTTGAGATAACTCCTTTTTATGGTTACCAGCTTAATGGTAAAGTTATAGGTTACCAAGGCGATTTAAATATTAGAGATGCAAGTGCATACGGAATGATGCTAGACTTCACTGTTCGTCCAGGAATGCAAGTTGAACTTTTCTATAGTAGAAGTGATACTAGAGCTGATTTTGTAGAATATAGAGGCCCAACAGTAAAATTAACAGATGTAAGTGTTAATTATCTCCAACTTGGATTTTTAAGAACTGTAAAAAAAATGAATAATATCAGTGTTTATGGTATTGGTTCACTAGGTACTACTCTCTTTTCACCTTCTGGCGATAGATATGCTGAAGGTCCTGCAGATATTTATTATGAAGACTGGTGGTTATTTTCGGTAACTGTTGGTGGTGGTGCAAAAATTATGTTTTCCGAAAAAGTTGGTCTAAGACTTGAAGGTAGATTAATGATGCCAATTACATGGGCAGGTGGTGGTTTCATGATTGGAACTGGTGGTTCAGGATTTTATCTTGGTGGTGGTTCAGCAATATTACAAGCTGGATTATCTGCAGGACTTGTTATCGCACTTGGTAAATAGAAAATTTTATAAGGTAGTCTAGTAGTTTTGTAAAAAATAGCAAATGTCATTCCGGCAATCTTTTAGCCAGAATCTTATTCATTTTATGAGATTCCCACTACAAACATCCCATAAAAAAACGGGACAATTTGTGGGAATGACAAATCATTTAATTATTCTCCTATTCGAGGACTAATATGATTTCAAAATTTTCAATCTTAACATTATTATCTCTTCTTATTTCAACATTACTTTTTTCTCAAAATTCTGGAAATATAGATTGGTCAGAACAGAATTGGGGCATTGGTATGGCATATAGATATGCTACTATCCCGTTCTCTACTGATGAAAAAACAGTTGGTAGTATGGTTCCAATGTTGTTCTTCGAAAATGATCTTATCTACCTTAGTGGTTTTGAGTATGGTTTAAAGTTTTATCAAACTGGCAATTGGCGATTTTCAGCAATGGGTCGAAGACATTTTTTTGATGCTCCCCAAGATGTACAAAATACAATTCAAGGTGACAACGTTGATTTTGGTTTACAAGCTCGCTACACATTGCCCCACTCTTTATTTCTTGAAGCTGAAATACTAAGTGATATAAATATTACTAATGATGTTTGGAGGGGTAATCCTAGTGCTAACCTTAGGCTTGTTCATAAATTAGGTAAAAAGGGCATGATGTTTAATTCGTTTTTTGAATTAAAGTATAAAACGGAAAAATATAATAGTTGGTATTATGGTCTTAACTTGGTTGATGTAGGTGGCGGTATGGAAACCTCTCTTGGATTTACTGCAAGCTACCAAGTTATAAGCAATTTGTACATATTTGGTGCAGGTAAATTTACATTGCTAGATGGAAACGCACGTTCAGTTTCCATTACTCAAAATGAAAACACTATTCGAGTTAATAGCAATGCGCATGCAGAAGTATTCTTTGGTGTTGGGTTCTCCAATGATGAAACTAAACCACGAAATAAAAAATTAAAAAATGCTGCCTACTGGAGACTTGGACAAGGGTTTGCAACACCAAGCACACTTGCAAATATTTTACATTTTGAAGCAGAGCCTGATACTAATAACAATAAACTAACATCAATATTTTATGGACATCCACTAACCGATGAACTTTTTGGATTACCATTAGAAGTCTATATTACCCCCGGTTTTACTTGGCATTGGAAATCGGACGTTCAGCCAAACTCCTTTGAACTTGATTTGGCTATTAAACTATATTACACAGTTACATGGCCTATAAGATGGCGTCTAGGCGCAGCTGAAGGTATCTCCTGGGTTAATAAAATTCCATATATGGAAGCTCATTCACTCACTGAGAAAAAAGAATATAAACCAAGTAATTTAATGAATTTTTTAGATTTCTCTGTTGATATAAATATTGGAGATATTGTTGGAAGTAAGCCAATGGAACAATGGTGGCTTGGATATTACATTCACCACCGTTCATCAATATTTGAATCAGCTCAGCATTTTGGACGTATTTCTGGCGGAAGTAATCATCATACTATTTATGTAATGTGGAATTATTAATCTAAGTTAAAAATGAAAATTTTCACTCTATTAATTATAAGTTTTTTGCAATTTTCCTTTATCAATGCTCAGAGTAAAGATGATTTTCAAACATGGATTGATTACACAACCAATAATTGGATTGACGCTGAGTGGTTATACAAAGGTGATTATGGAATTAGAGGAGTATTATCTTTAGATGAATGGACTCAGTATTATATTAATCCAGCATTTGTTTTTAGAAATAATGAAAAGCTAACATATCACGGAGGAATGAAACTAGTTTATTCCTCTAATTTATCAGCAAATAATACGTTTGAAGCAAGACCCTGGCAAGGCGTACAATATATTTGGCCAAGACTAGATGCTATTTATTTTGATCATTATTTACGATTAGAAGAAAGGCTAGTTTGGCAAACAGATGTGAGTGATTTTGATTTTTCTTTACGTGGAAGATATAGATTACGAATAAGAACATTAGATTTTAGGCTTCCTTTAATTCCAACTAAATTTAGTTCTTTTGCATCAGTGGAAGTATTTATGGATTTAACAGATAAAATAGAAGAGAATTATGTTGGTCGACATAGATTAACATTTGGTATTGGAAATCATGTTGCAAAGAACTTTTTTATTGAATTACATTATATATTGCAAAATTCGAATAAGGGTATCGATTCATTGGATGAAAGCGAGGACCATATTTTCAGAATTAGAATAAAGCATAATTTAGCAAGAGGATTATTCTTTAATTAAAGTGTTAGTTTTTAATCACTTTAGTATTATTAGTTTATAAATTTTTAATTATAAATGGAGTTCCAATTAATGAGATTATTAAAATATTTAACTCTTATAACAGTGCTGGTTTCAACATTTACCTTTGCAAGTGAAGGTGAACTAACTTGGCCACGCGAAATTGAAACCGTTGGGTATACAATTACAATGTACCAACCTCAACTTGAATCTTTTGAGCAAAACATTCTTGAAGGAAGAATGGCTATTTCTATTAAACCAAAAGAAAAAGATATGGTATTCTGTGCAGCTTGGTTTAAAGCCAAAATAGATACTGATTTGGATAATAGAACAGCTACCTTAGGAAAAGTTGAAATTACTAAAATTCATTTTCCTGATATGGACGATCAAAGTAAAAATGAGAAGTTATCAAAACTTTTAGTAGATGAAACGGAATCATGGGATATTGAGATGTCTCTTGATAGACTAATAGCTTCACTTGACGATGTTGATAACGTAAACAAACCGTCGGAACAATTAAACAACTCGCCACCAGATATCTATTTTAGAACTGTTCCAACAACTTTGATTTCAATAGATGGAGAGCCAATCTTAAAAGAAATTGAAAATTCAAATTTAGAATACGTTGTAAATACTCCATTTTTTATTGTAGGAGAAAAAGGTAAAGCGTCATATTATATGAATGGTGGAAAGTTTTGGTATCAATCCAGTAAAATAACAGAAGGATGGAAAGAGACTAAGAATATTCCATCTGATATTGAGAAACTTGCCAAAGAGAACAAAAAGGATGAGGAGCCAGATTCTATTTCAGCTTCAATCACAGAAGCACCTTCGCTTATTGTAGTTACAAAACCATCAGAATTAGTTTTAACCGATGGAGAGCCTGATTATGCAACTATTGAAGGGACATCACTGTTGTACGTGAAAAATAGTGAGTCTGAAATAATAATGGATATTAATTCTAATGAGCATTATATCTTAATTGCTGGTAGATGGTATTTTTCTAAAACACTAAAAGATGCAGACTGGAAATTTGCTGAACCAAATAAATTGCCTGAAGATTTTGCTAAGATTCCAGAAGAGTCAGATATGGCAACAGTTAGAGCAAGTATACCAGGAACACCAGAGGCCAAAGATGCTTTGCTTGAACAAAGCATTCCACAAACTGCAACCGTTGATAGAAAAACGGCAACCGTTGAAGTTAAATATGATGGTGATCCAGAATTCAAAAAAGTTGATAATACTAAAATTGCCTACGCAATTAATACTGATAAAACAGTTTTGTTAATTGATGAAAAATATTACTGTGTAGATAATGCTATTTGGTTCATATCAGATAATCCAACTGGACCTTGGAAAGTAAGTGATGTGCGACCAGCCGAAGTTGATGATTTACCTCCAAGCTCAGAAGTTTATAATATTAAATATGTTTATATCTATGATTCTACACCTGAAGTTGTTTATGTTGGTTATTATCCAGGCTATACTTACTCATATGCCTATGGTGGAGTTGTTGTATATGGAACTGGATATTATTATGCTCCATGGTATAGAACTTACTACTATCCGCGTCCAGTTACTTATGGATATAGTGTACATTACAATCCAAGAACAGGGTGGGGATTTAGTGTAGGCTTCAGTTATGGTTGGGTAGGGTGGGGATTTCATCCTTATCACCACCATTATTGGGGGCCAAGAGGTTATCACGCTGGTTATAGACATGGATATCATAGAGGATACAGACATGGTGCTCGTGCTGGATACCGCGCCGGTTATAGAGCAGGAAATAGGAATAGCAATTATAACGGATCAAGAAGAAATGTTTATAAAAAATCTGGTGGCGTAAATCCAACACAACGAAGAAATGCTGCAACTACTGGAAGAGTGTCAAACAGCAAAGTTAGAAGTTCATCAAAACCGAATAATATGTACACCGATAATAGAGGAAATGTACACCAAAGAAATAAAGACGGAAGTTGGTCACAAAAATCAAATAGAACAACAAGTGCAGCACAGAGACCATCAACAAACCAAAGCAATGCAAGGCCTAAAACAGGTAATAGTAATTACAATAGAAGTAGTAGTCAGCAACAATTAAATAAATCTTATCAAAACAGAAGTAGAGGAAATCAAAGCTATAATAGTTCACGCTCCTCTACCACAAGAAGTAGCGGAATGAGATCTGGTGGTGGAAGAAGAAGATAATAGTGGAACCAAAGAGAAAACAAAGAAAATATATGATATATTCACAAATAAAAGTAAGGAGTTAATAATGAAAAAAGTAATTATATTTTTCGCATTTCTATTTTTAGTATCGTTGGTTGGATGTTCTTCAATTTCAACAAGTACTGATTATGATTCATCAACCGATTTTACCAAATATAAAACTTATAAATGGTTTGCTGGCGAAATGCCTGCTGATGATGCATTAACTCAGCATCCATTAGTGAAAAAACGTATTGAAAAATCAGTTGAAAAAACTTTGGCAGCAAAAGGATTTATAAAAGGAACTGGAGACAATGTTGATTTTGTAGTTATTATTCATGCTGGAACAAAAGAGAAAATGCAGATAAATACCTACAACTATGGTGGTTATGGTTATGGTAGATACGGTGGTGCATGGGGCCATGGCTACGGTGGTGCAACAACCACAGACGTAAACTATTATGACGAAGCTACATTAGTAGTTGATATTGCTGATGCCGGACAGAAAGAATTAGTCTGGAGAGGAACTGCAACTGGGGTTGTTAGTAAATCAGAAAAGACTCAAGCGGAAGCACAAGAAGGAGCTGATGAAGTTATAAATAAAATTTTGGAAGATTTCCCACCACAAAAAGCAAATTAGTTTTATAAAAAACAGCTCCTAAAATGGAGCTGTTTTTAATTTCATAAATAGCATCTTTATAGAAATCATAATTAACAAAATTTTAATATTCACTATCTAGAATTTCTATCATTTTTGTATCAATTTTTCCATTTGTCGCCAGTATCTGAATTCCACTATGCTTTTTATAATTAATTTTTTGACCAGCAAAATTTGTTATCTTTCCTCCAGCTTCTTCAACTAATAGATGCCCTGCGCAAATATCCCAAGCATTTAAAGTAACTTCCCAAAAACCATCAAATGTTCCATTTGCAACGTAGCATAGGTCTATCGCCGCAGATCCGAGTCTGCGTACACCTCTGGAATTCAATAGGAACTTATTGAACCTTTCAATTGCAAAATCTGGATTCTCCTTAATGTTGTACGGAAATCCAGTAACTAAAAGTGATCTTTCTAAATCGGAGTTTCCACTTACATTAATTCTTTTGCCATTTTGAAATGCACCACTCCCCTTTTCTGCAGAATAAACTGTATCATTCATAACATCATAGATTACTCCAGCAATTATCTCACTTTTTTTCATTACTCCAATTGAAACAGAAAATATTGGAAGCCCATGTGCAAAATTCATGGTTCCATCTAGGGGATCAATAACCCATGTATATTCGGAATCTTTATTTTCAACTCCACTCTCTTCAGCAACAATATTGTGTGTTGGATGTTTTTTCTTAATAAACTCAATAATTTTATTTTCAGCTGCTTTATCAATATTTGTTACAAAATCTGAGATATTTGTTTTATATTCAATTTCATGTTTTTTTCCAAAACCATCTCTAATTATTTCACCAGCTTCTTTTGATATCTCAATAATATTTTGAATCATCAAATTTCCATTTTAGTTGAGATGAAAATTACGAAATAAAAAAGAATTGAGTGTTGGTATCACTTACTAATTTGATAAATCAAAACTTATCATTCTTTTCAAGCATCCCATTTCCTTTTTTTCTTTCGTGTTTTTCGTGGCTCATTTTCTAGTATAAGCTTTGTTGCAAAATCTAAAATCTCATATCTCAAATCTATTTTTCGTATTTTTGTAGTCTTTATTATTATCATTGGAGACTTAATTTTAAATGGCTGAATTGTCAAATAACACTGTTGATAAATCGATTATACATGAAATCCCAAAAGTTTTGGCGGTTTTACCTTTACGAGATAATGTGATTTTTCCATATATGATTTTCCCCGTGCTAGTTGGAAGAGAACAATCAATACTTGCCGCAAACTACTCGTTAGAACATTCAAAATATATTTTCCTTGCTGCACAAAAGAAAGGAAATGTTGAAGACCCTACAATAAAAGATATTTATACTGAAGGAACAATTGCAAAGATAATTCAAATACTAAAATTGCCAAATGGATTGATGAAAATTCTTGTTGATGGAACAATTCAGGGAAGAATTATTAAGTATACTGAAAATCAAGAATTCTTTGAAGCAGAAGTCGAAGTGGTTATACCTACCGATCAAGATCACAGAGAAATGAATGCTTTAATTAGACAAATGACAAATTTATTTAAAGAATATGTAAAAATTAATAGATCAATCCCTGCCGAAGCAATAAATGCATACGAAAACATTGATGAACCTGATAGAAAACTATTTTATGTTGCAGCTAATATTAATCAATCAATTGAAGTTAAACAAGCTATATTGCAGAAGTTCACAATAAGAGATCAGATTTATGAGATAATTAAAATTCTACTTTCTGAAGTGGATATACTTAAAATTGAAAAAGAAATTGAATCGAAGGTACAAGAGAATATCTCAAAATCTCAACGAAAATTTATTATCCAAGAACAGATAAGAATTCTACAAGATGAATTGGGAGACGATGATATTGGCTCTCCAGAATTATTGAAACTCCAAGAAAAAATTCAGAAAACTAAAATGCCAAAGTCTGTACGCGAAAAGGCAAAAGAAGAGTTTAATAAATTACGTAAAATTCCACCTAGCTCTCCAGAATCGACAGTTATAAGAAATTTTCTCGATTGGCTAATTGATGTTCCTTGGACAAAAAAATCGAAAGACAATTTAGATGTTGATAATGTCCGTGAAATATTGGATGAAGATCATTTTGGATTAGAGAAACCAAAGGAGCGAATTGTTGAACACATTGCTGTTCTAAATTTAGTAAAACAGATGCGTGGACAAATCCTTTGTCTTGTTGGACCTCCCGGAGTTGGTAAAACATCGCTTGGTAAATCTATTGCTCGTGCATTAAATAGAAAGTTCGTTCGCATTAGTCTCGGTGGAGTTCGTGATGAGGCTGAAATTAGGGGACACCGAAGAACTTATATTGGATCTATGCCTGGTAAAATAATACAGTCAATGAAAAAAGCTGGGACAGTAAATCCTCTGTTTTTGCTAGATGAAATTGATAAAATGAGTATGGATTTTCGTGGAGATCCCTCTTCTGCAATGCTAGAGGTACTTGATCCAGAGCAGAATCATACGTTTAATGACCACTATCTTGATTTAGATTATGATTTATCTCAAGTTATGTTTATAACTACTGCTAATGTTGGCTACAATATTCCTTTACCCTTGCAAGATAGAATGGAAATTATTGAACTACCTGGATATTTGGATTTTGAAAAAGTTGAAATTGCTAAACGACACATAATTCCGAAGCAGTTAAAACAACACGGACTTGAGAATTGTAACATAACTATTTCAGATGAAATGATTCAAAAAATAGTTTCAGAATATACCAGAGAAGCTGGCGTTAGAAATTTAGAACGTGAAATTGCCACCCTATTTAGAAAAACTGCTCGTAACTTAGTTCTCAAAGATATCAAGTCACGTAAAACAACTAAAAGAAAACTCAGCTATAAATTAGATGAGAAAAGAATTGAAGAATATCTTGGAGTTCAGAAATTTAACAGAAGTAACTCTAAAAAGGGAAATAATATTGGAAGTATCACAGGTTTAGCTTGGACGAGTGTTGGCGGAGAATTACTAAGAGTTGATGCAACAATTATGAGTGGGATTGAAAAGTTTACTCTTACAGGACAAATTGGTGATGTGATGAAAGAGTCTGCACAGGCTGCCTTAAGTTACTTGCGTTCAAATGCAAAAGATTTTGGATTAGCAGCAAATTTTCATAAAGGGAAAGAGATTCATATTCATCTCCCTGAAGGTGCAATACCAAAAGATGGACCTTCTGCTGGAATTACATTAACAATGGCTCTCTATTCAGCTTTCAAGAAAAAAGTACCAAAACTTGATGTTGCAATGACTGGGGAAATTACATTACTTGGAGAAGTGCTTCCTATTGGTGGTCTAAATGAGAAATTACTTGCTGCCCAAAGAGGTGGAATTAAAACTGTTCTTATTCCTAAAGAGAATGAAAAAGATTTAGTTGAAATTAAAGATCAGGTTAAAGAAGGGATGAAGATTATTCCAGTCTCTACAATTAAAGAAGCATTTCCATATGTTTTTGGAAAAATACAAAAACGAGCCAATAGAGTAAAAAAATAAAGATGGGATTTTCAATTGACGCAAATAGAAGTGAGAAGGAAATATATTCTGAAATTTCCAGGCAACTGGAATATTTAATTGTTCCATCAGATAGAATTATTAGTAATCTTTCAAATTTCATTGCATTGCTCAAGCAAGCATTTAAGAAAAATAGTTGGGTAGGATTTTATATCTCTAAAGATGAGAAATTGTTTTTGGGACCCTTCCAAGGAAACTCAGCTTGCACAGAAATCAATATTGGAAGTGGGGTTTGTGGAACTTCTGCATTAAATCAAGAAACTATAATCGTTGATAATGTAGATGATTTTCCGGGACATATTGCTTGTGATTCAAATTCCAAATCTGAAATTGTGATTCCAATTATTGTAAAAAATAATTTGTGGGGAGTTTTAGATATTGATAGTTATGAAATATCTTCTTTCTCAGATTTGGATAAAAATAATCTTGAGAATTTTTGTAAGTTATTAACCAGCAAATTAGAATTAGAGAATTTTGTTTTAAGTTAGATTAACCTTTACTGAGAGTATTGAAAAAATGAACTATGTAGTTACAGCACGAAAATGGCGACCACAAATATTTGAAGAATTAGTTGGTCAAGAACACATATCTAGAACAATAAAGAATGCGATTGTAAGTAAGCGAATTGCACATGCCTTTCTTTTTGCTGGACCAAGAGGAGTTGGAAAAACAACAACTGCTAGAATTCTTGCTAAGGCTCTAAATTGTAAAAACAATACAACCGGTGAACCTTGTAATGATTGTGATACTTGTAATGCATTTAATTCATCTCAATCGCTCGATATAATTGAAATTGATGGTGCCTCAAATAGAAGAATAGAAGAGGTTAGATCACTTAGAGAAGCCGTTAAATATGCCCCAACAACTGGTACTTATAAAATCTTTATTATTGATGAAGTACACATGCTCACAACAGAGGCTTTTAATGCTCTTTTAAAAACCTTGGAAGAGCCACCAGAACATGCCATATTTATTTTTGCAACAACTGATGTGCATAAAGTTCCGTTAACTATAATTTCTCGCTGCCAACGGTTTGATTTTAGAAGAATAGAATTAGAGGCAATTAAGAATCAATTATTAAAAATTGCTAAATCTGATAATATTAATATTGATGACCAAGCATTAACATTCATAGCAAAAAAAGCGGATGGTGCATTAAGAGACGCACAATCACTTTTCGATCAGGTAGTATCTTTTGGTGGCAAAGAGATTGATTCAGTAGTAGTTTCAACAATGCTAAACCTAATTGATGAGAGCATCTATTTCCAAATTTCTGATGCAATATTAAATAAGGACTTTTTAGAAGCTTTTGAAATTTCCAAAGTCATTTATGATAATGGATGGAATTACATCGATTTTATATCGGGAGTAATTGAACATTTTAGAAATATTTTAACAGTAGTATTAAAACAGGATTCCACATTTGTTGAATCATCGGAAAGTACTAAGAAACTCTATTTAGAATATTTAGATACTTTTACTGAATCAGATTTACTAAGAATTTTGACTTATTTAAGCAAAGTTGAATTTCAATTAAAAGCTTCGCAAAATCAAAAACTACTGATGGAAATTTCTCTAAGCCATTTAATAGGATTGGAATCAACTACAACAATTACTCAATTAGTTAAAAATATATCCGATGGTCATTTCCCTACTGAAACAGAAAAAAAAAAGTACCCGGTAATAGAACAAAAGATAATTGAGAAAAAGAATGAGGATCATAAATCCTCTAAGAAATTTGAGAAAGATAAATCTTCAGCAAACTCTCTCAAACCAACGGTTCAAGAGAGTCAAAACATTTCAAATGTTGATTCAAACTTATCTACTGAAGAGAGTTCGCTTATAAATGCTATCATTTCTGAGCTTGGAGGAAGAGAGTTTAAATAAGAATATTACTCTCCATAAACTTCGTCATAATCCATCATTGAGGCTTTAATTATTTTAAAAGCTTCTTCTTTTCCCAAAACTTTTTCAATAGTAAACTTACTCTCTTCACCTGGGATTAATTTGTAGGTTAAGAAATAATGTCGCAATCTTTCAACTATTACAGTTGGTAATTCACTAATATCTGAAATATCTCCGTAGATATTATCATTCTTCAAAACTGCAATTATTTTGTCATCAGCTTCACCATGGTCAATTCCTTGAATTACACCAACTACTTTAGCTCTAATAATAATTTCACCCCTACTAATTGGGCGTTCGCTAATAACACAAATATCAAGTGGATCTCTATCCCCTTTATCAGCCTTAGGATTTAGCATACTAGTGTGATCACCACAATATGTTCTAGGAATAAAGCCATATAGTGCTGGTGGATGAGAGGAACTTCTCTGAGGCCTATCTACATGCATGAAACCAGTATATTTATCTACTTCATACTTAACCAAATCGAATGGAGTAATTTCAATATAAGCATTAACAAACTCCGGTGCGTTTTCACCGACTTCAATTCCGTGCCATGGGTGTGGTCGCCACCTATAAAATGTTTTTGGAAATGACATATTCTTCCCTTTTTAAATTAATAATTACCCAACAATAATAACAAGTAAATCAAAACTAAGCTAATAATTTTTCTATAAAACATAAAACCCAATCCTACAATGTAAAATTGGGTTATAATAAATAGATATTTAAAAATTACTTAAGCTATTTCATTGTCTTCAAGATAATGCTGTGCATCAAGTGCCGCCATACATCCAGTTCCAGCAGCAGTAATTGCCTGACGGTATGTTTTATCAGTAACATCACCAGCAGCAAAGACTCCTTCTATATTTGTTTTGGTTGTGCCTGGAATTGTATCTAAATAACCAGTTTCGTCTTTGTTCAATTGATCACCAAATACTCTTGTGTTTGGACTATGACCAATTGCAATAAATATTCCATCAATATCCATTTCCACAGTTGAGTTATCATTCATGCTTTTCAATCTAGCACCAGTAACTGATTTTTGTCCCATCATATTTGTAGAACCAAGAACTTCATCAATTACATAACTTGTCATAAATTTAACTTTAGGATTTTTTATTGCTCTATCTTCCATAATTTTTGATGAACGGAATTCGTCTCTACGGTGAATAAGAATTACTTCAGAAGCAAATTTTGTTAAGTATGTTGCCTCTTCCATTGCTGTATCTCCACCACCAACAACAATAACCTTTTTATCTTTGTAGAAAAATCCATCGCAAGTTGCACACGCCGATACACCAAATCCCATATATTCTGCTTCGCTAGGAATTCCGAGTAAGCGAGCTGATGCACCAGTTGCAATAATTACTGAATCTGCTGTATAATTTTCATCATCGTCTGTTGTAATTTTAAATGGTCTTTCTGAAAAATCTACTTTTATTGCCGATTTGAAATATGCTTTTGCACCAAATCGAACAGCTTGCTCGCGCATAATTTCCATTAATTCTGGACCTTGGATTCCATCTTTGAAGCCTGGATAGTTGTCAACTTCTGTTGTAATTGTTAACTGTCCACCAGGTTGATTCCCTTCAAATACTACTGGCTCCAGATTTGCACGTGAGGCATAAATTGCTGCAGTTAATCCAGCAGGGCCACTTCCAATTATTATTACTTTATGATGATTATCAGCCATCTTGTATTCTCCTTTTTAGCAAATTAAATTAATTTTTATATATCGTTAGATTCAGTTTTTTTGTTTTAGGTTCAATTAATATTATACTTAATTTAACAAAATGCATGTCATTTCGAACCCATTTTCTTGGGTGAGAAATCTTATGAATTAAAGAAGATTTCTCACATACGTTCGAAATGACAAAAAGAGCTAAGTATTTTATGCTATTATAATAAAAACTCTGCATTTCTTTTCAATCCTTTTGCTTTTGCTCTAAGAATTGGTGATGAAACATACTTTTTTTTGAATGTACTATTTGTCAACTCACTTACACTTTCTAATTCTATTTCTCTATTTTCACCTTCACTGAATTCTCTAATTTTTGTTTCAGTTGAAAATTTTTGATTCCACGGACAAACTTCCTGGCAAATATCGCAGCCAAAAATCCAGCCGTTAAATTTGTCTTTAAATTCTTCTGGAATATCGCCTTTGTTTTCAATAGTTAAATTAGATATACATCGATTTGCATCAACAACATAAGGTTCAACAATTGCATCAGTCGGACAGGCATCAATACATGTAGTGCACTTACCACAATGGTCTGTTATAATATCAGATACTGAGAAATTGGCATTAGTAATTATTGTTGCAATAAAAAACCAACTTCCTATTTTTTTATTAATAATATTTGAATGCTTCCCTTGCCAACCTAACCCAGAGCGAACAGCCCATGCTTTATCCATAACAGGACCAGTATCAACATAACTTTTTGCTTCAAAATTCACATTGATTGTTTTTAATTCGGCAATTAACAAATCAAGTTTTTCCCAAATAATATAATGGTAATCTTTGCCCCAAGCAAACCTTGAAACTTTTCCTAAATCGGAATCTTCAGAATGATTTCCTTCAACAAAATAATTAAGTCCCAGTGAAATTATTGATTTAGCATCTGGAAGAATTTCTCTAACGTCATTTCGCCTTTCTAAATTCCGTTCCATATAACTCATATTAGATTGGTATCCTTTAGCGAGCCATTTTGATAAATTCTCTGTTTCAGCACTCAACATTGAAGCATCAGTAAAACCAACTAAATTAAAGCCTAATGCTTTTGCTTTTTCTTCAACTATTTGATTTGTGATTTTCATGTGTTACAAATTCCCAAGTCATTACGAGGAGTCTCTTTTTAGACGATGCAGTAATCTGTTGCAGATTGCTTCATCACACACAACGGAATTAGCAATGACATTTTTATAATCTTCCTTTTGTGCAAAAAAATGATTTGAACTTACTTAATTTACTCTAAATTAAAATTTCCAGTCAAACTTTTTCCCATACACTTTTACATAAATATATTCATCAACTACTTTTACTTCATACGAATCTAACTTTGCACCAGCTTCTTGCATTTTTCCATCCTTAAGATTAAAACCCCAACCATGAGCAGGACAAATAACACACCCATCTTCAATAAATCCATCGTGCATAATGTTTGCGTGCTGATGTGGACAAATGTTATTTAGAGCATAAATTTGTCCATCTACTTTGAAGAGTGCAATTTCAACATCATTAACCTTAAAATGTTGCCCCTCATTTCCAATTAATTTGGAAACTTTGCAAACTTTTTCAAAACCATTCAATTCATTTTCCACTATATTACCTCAAAAATTTTATCAAAAACAAATCCACGTTCACTCATTTTTATAGTTCCAGCAGCTATATTTGGATCATGCTCAAAGAACAAATGCCAATTTTCTTCAACTGCTTGAGATAGTATTTTTTTCTTTTCATTTAGCGTTTCAAGAGGATTAAGATCATATCCCATAATATATGGAAGTGAAATATGGCTTGCCAAAGGGACTAAATCTGCGCAGTAAAAGAGTGTATGGGCAGTATCTGAAAGCTTAACTAATTGCTGCGAAGGGGTGTGCCCATTAACTACAACCAAATCAATATTTTTATCAAATTGAAAATTTCCATTGTATTGCTTTAGAATTCCCTCCTCTGCAAGAGTAACATATCTTTCCTTAAAATAACTTGCTCTATCTCTATCACTCGGATTTAAAGCCCACTCGTATTGCTTCTTTTGAACATGATATGTTGCATTATGGAAAGCTGGTATTGGCTTACCATTTTCAAAAATAACAGCGCCTCCAACATGGTCAAAATGAAGATGTGTTAAAATCACATCCGTAATTTCATCTGGATTAACTCCAATTTTTGATAGAGCTGAAAACATGTCATGTTGCGAATAATCGATTCCATAAATCTTTTCAAATTTTTCATTCCAATTTTTTCCAGAACCTGTATCAATTAGAATTTTCTTTTCATCACTAACAAGGAGCATATGACGTGTTTTTAGATTGATCCTATTTTTTTCATCTGCTGGGCTACTTTTTTCCCACAGTGGCTTCGGGATAACACCGTACATGGCTCCCCCATCTAAAAGTAAAGCCCCACTCTCTATTGTATGAACTTTATATTTTCCAATTTGCATTTTATTCTTCCGTATTTTTCATGAATGAACAGATTACTAATCTGTGCTACAAGATTTTGTTCCATAAAACAAAAAACCCAACCATGTAATATAACATGATTGGGTTTTAGTTTTATTAAATCTAAAAAGATTTTTATTCAGCAGGTACGCAAGCATCTACTGGACACACTGCAACGCATTGTGGCTCATCATGGAATCCTACACACTCTGTACATTTATCTGGTACAATGTAAAAGAATTCATCTGAAAAGAATGGTGCATCATCTGTACCAGTTTTGCCATCATGTTCCCATTCTACACCAGCTTCATAGATTGCTGTGTTTGGGCATTCTGGTTCGCAAGCTCCACAATTGATGCAATCATCAGTGATCATTATTGCCATAACTTTCTCCTAAGTTTTGTTATCATTTAATTCAATAAAAGGAATTTTTGTTACCTCTAACTTAAAACTTTTTTTTGAAAATAAAACAGATATTTGTTCTATTAAATAATTTATTTCTTCTTTTAAGTTTGCTAAATTAATATTTTCAATGTTATCTGAATACTTATTTATTTTCTCTAAACCTTTTGAATATTGACTTAAAGCACCACTATAGTTTTCACAACTAATATGATAGGTTCCTACAGATATCTGTACTAAACCTTGATATAAATCCCTACTTTCTGATCTATCATTTGCCCACATCTCTTCAAAATAATCGTGTGCTTCATAATAATTACCATCGTTAAATAGCTTTATACCTTGTCTAATATTCATGGCTACCAGCCTCCACTAGCTCCACCACCACCGAAACCACCGCCTCCTCCACTAAAACCTCCTCCGGAGAAACCACCACCACCAAAACCGCCACTACTGCGACCACCACCGCCAAGTGCACTTAGTAAAAGTAAAGCTCCAAGACCACCACGGTTTCTTCCAAACACTAAAAAGACAATTATGAAAACCAAAAATCCCCATGGGAAACCGCCATCTTCATCCGTGTCTCTTTGTTTTTTGTTATTTGTGTATTCTCCTTTTGTCGCAGAGATTATAGCTGAAAGTCCAGCAATAACACCTGATGTATAATCATCACGTTTGAAGTATGGAGCAACTTCATTTCGAATAATGGAACTCGCCAAAGCATCAGGCAACGCACCTTCTAATCCGTAGCCAACTTCAATTCTCATTTTTCTATCGTTCTTTACAACTAAAAACAAAATTCCATTATCATTTTCTTTTGTTCCAATTTTATTTTTTTCTGCAATTTCATTTGCATACATTTCTAGAGGATAACCATCAAGTGTAGGAATAATGAGCAAAATTATCTGGTTAGATGTTGCGTCATCAAACTTTTTAAGTTCTTGACTTAACTGTGATATCTGCGAAGATGAAATTGTGTTTGTAAAATCATTTGCATACTGTTTAAGCTCTGGAATTTTTGGTTGCGCAGAAAGAGTATTAGCAATGAGCAACAAAATTCCAAATAGAATTAGTTTAGTTGTTACACTATTTGTATTAGTTAATTTCATATAAAATTAAAATTCCACTTTTGGAGCAACATTGGAACCTTCTATTGCTTTGAAATATTCTTTTTGTGTAAATCCAGTCATACCAGCAATAAAATTAGCTGGGAATCTTCTTATTGTAGTGTTATAACCTTGCACTGATTGATTAAATTTTCTACGTTCAGTTGAAATTCTATTTTCAGTTCCTTCCAATTGAGCTTGGAGTTGTAGAAAATTTTCGTTTGCCTTTAATTCAGGGTACTTCTCAACAGTTACCAACAAACGAGAAAGTGCCGACCCAAGGCCTGCTTGAGCTGCTTGAAATTTTTGAAACGCATGTGGATTATTAAGCATATCAGAGCTAACATTTATGTTATTTACTTTTGAGCGGGCTTCAGTTACTGCTAAAAATGTTTCTTGCTCGTGTGCTGCATAACCCTTAACTGTATTAACAAGGTTAGGAATTAAATCTACACGTCGTTGATATTGGTTTTCAACTTGGCTCCATGATTGTGTTACATTTTCTTCCAATGTAACGAGAGTATTGTAATGCCCAACAAACCAACTAATAGTCATTATAATTATGAGAACTATTACTCCAACAATTCCCAATCCTATTTTCATACCTTTTGACATCTATTTCTCCAAAAATTTTTATTTTTACTAATGCCAAAGATAACAATATTTCCTAAATATTTTATGGCTTTTCTCCAAAATACTCTTTTGATAAGTATTCATAAGCCTTATTTGATATTTTCCTATTCTCTTCGATAGCAAAATTTTCAGCATTTTGAAAATTACCTTTATAAAAGCGTGTCCAAAGGAGACTACCAATTAGAATTCCCTCAACTGCTCGCTCAGTTATAAAAGCATTTATTGTTAAATACCCCCACAGAACATTCCAGCCAAGTGACATTATACCGGATAAATGATTTCCCGTATAAAATTGTCCAGAACCAGGAATAATAAAAGAAGATAACTTTGCAAATGTGACTGAATATTTATCTGCTTCGACTTTATCAGAAATCTTTTTTAACGGGTGGTCACTTTTAATCTTCTCAAATTCAATTGATGCTAAATCCCAATCATCAGCCATTATATATGCCCAGCCTCTCCAATAATTAATTGTTGAAGAATCGATCCCATCTTCATAATCGGATTGTAACTGATTTAAACTTTTAAGTGCTTCTGGAATAGTTCTTCTAAGAATGTTAACTCTAATTATTTTCAATTTAATATTAATAATACTTGTCTTTTCATCGCAACTATTTTTAGCAATTGAATAATATTTAATTGCATCACTATACTTTCCTCCTGCTTTATACGATTCTCCAATATTTGAATTAACTTCGTAATTATTACTATTAGATTTATCAAAGTATAGAAACCGCTTATATTCAGTTATAGCATCGAAATAGTTTTCTGTTTTAAATAATGAGTCTGCATAGTTTTTTTGTTCATCCAAAGTTTGCGCTACTATAAATGAAGATATCGTGAACAGTAAAATATTTGCATATAATAGTTTCATTGCTTAATCACACAAATGTTTTGGAGTTGGAATAAATTGATTTTTTCCATTTAGATAGAATTTTACTTCTCTATCAAAATTGAATTTTATTCCAGCATTATAATTTTGCACAGCAGTAGCCGAGCCATAAATATTTCCAGAATAGAAAAATGCAGCAATAGATGCGTATAGCCATCCACTAGCATTATGATTATTTTGAAATTTATCAACAGCGAGATAAGTGAACAAGCTAGTTAATAAAAAGGCTGTTATCCCATCACCGACTTCATCCGCGTAGACTTTACCAAGTCCTGGAATAAGAGCTGACATAAGAGCAGCCTTTGTCGGACTCTTGTATGGTGGACTCGATTTCCAATTATAGAATTCAGAAATCTTATATTTTTCTTCTTCACTAAATTGGGATAAATAAATTGATTTTTCAGGAAGTTGGGAATAGTCCATTAATAATGAATAGTTGTAGAGTTTAGATAATTTTTGAGACTCCCCCATTAGAACATAATAAATATTAATTTCATCACGGAGTTTGTTATAATTTCCAATCTGATAGTATGAACGTATGCGTTCTATATTTGCTAAATTAACTAAGTCATCATCAGTTACAACTTTTTTGAATTCAGATATTGACTGGTCAAACATGCCCATTCGATAGTATGAAGTAGCCACTTTAAATTGAAGAGAATCATTATCTTCCTTTACCAGCACAGCTTGGAATTCTTTAATTGCTCTAAGATAGTCTCTTTCACAAAAGAGATAATTTCCAAAAGCTATTCTATTATTGAAAGAAAGCAAATTGTTTTGCTCTTGCGCAATTTGTCGAGACGTTCCAATTGAAATAATTATGACAAATAGAAAAAAGATTTTTTTTAATTCAGCGGCTCTCATCTATTTAACTAACTTTTCTCTTGAGTAGTAAATAATTGTTGAATCTATTAGAGTATAATTGTAAGTAGGATCGAACAACTTACCATTAATATAGACTGGATAATGTTCGTGAGTTTTAAATATATTTGAATCTCTTGTGAACCGATCGGCAAACATCAGTGTTCCTTTTAGAATATTTGTTTTACTTACAGATTCAACATAAAACGATGAGCATGTTGGATAGAATGGACAATTAGCCCCATCAAGATCGGATATTAAAAACGAATAGCAATCTTTTAGTATTGATAAAGGAGAAGTAGAATTATCTGAGTTAGAACCTTCCTCAACTCCCTCCAACGGTATGGAATAATCAGTCTCAATTTTTTGCCAATGCTTCCAGTCTGTCTGTGCAACAAGAATATTAGTAACAGAGATAATTATAAAAAATATCATTCGCATTAGTCATCCATTGATAATCCAAGGCTAGCCATTTGTTTCTTTAAATCCAAAATTCCGTACATAGCATTTTTACAAAGTTCTATATTTCCATTAACTATAACATCTCCAGAATTTTCGTCAATCTTCACATCTGTAAATACATCAACACTTTGTAATTCTTCATACTGCTCTCTAGTAGTTAACTTCTCAAGCGAGATTTTCCCTTCCATTCCATTTGAATACTTTACAAATAATATTTTTTTCGGAAGGGTTTTTACTTCAATAATTTTTTTCATTTATTCAACTTTATTATTTAACAATTTTGTATTACAAAACCTTCAAGATTTTAGAAACCTTTGGGTTTAATTCTAAGAAGTCTTTGCATAATCTTCCAAAAGCCTGTCATACCCGAATGCTTTTATCGGGTATCTTTAAATTTGATGATATTCCCGCTAAAAACATGCGGGAATGACACTGCAAATTTGGCATTCAAAAACTTCTTTTCTAAATTCAATCTCTTAGTAACTGGCGTCCAATTATAATTCTTTGAATTTCTGATGTACCTTCATAAATTTCTGTTACTTTTGCATCACGTAAGAATCTCTCAACTTGGTATTCCCTTACGTAGCCGTAACCACCATGAATTTGGATAGCTTCAAGCGCATTTTTAGTAGCTGCTTCTGAAGCAAATAGTTTTGCCATTGAAGCCTCTTTAATATAATGTTTTCCTTCATCTTTTAATGCAGCAGCTTGAAGCGTTAATAATTTTGCTGCCTCTGCACGCGTTGCCATATCAGCAATTTTAAATTGAATTGCTTGATGATTTGCTATTTCAGTTCCAAAAGTTTTTCTCACTTTTGCATATTTTATTGAAGCATCTACAGATGCTTGTGCAATACCAACAGCCTGAGATGCAATTCCATAACGCCCACCATTAAGTGTGTTCATTGCAAAGTTAAATCCTTTTCCAACTTCCCAAATAATATTCTCCTCTGGGACTCTACAATCAGTAAAAGTTAGAGAGCAAGTATCAGAGCTCCTAATACCAAGTTTATCTTCATGAGCACCATGTTCAAAACCTGGAGTTCCTTTTTCAATTACAAAAGCTGTAATACCTTTATGCTTTTTTTCTCTATCAGTCTGAGCAATTACAATATAATAATCAGCAGACTCACCATTTGTAATCCAATTCTTAATTCCGTTTATTACCCAATGGTCACCATCTTTAACAGCTGTAGTTTGTTGTTGTGTTGCATCACTTCCTGCATCAGGCTCAGAAAGAGCAAACGCTCCCAACTTTTCACCTCGAGCAAGTGGTTTTAAGTATTTTTCCTTAATATACTCAGAGCCCCATTTTTCAAGACCAAATGTAACAAGGGAATTATTTACCGACATAATAACACCAACTGATGCATCAACTTTAGATATCTCCATCATTGCTAAACAATAGCTTACCGTATCCATCCCAGCGCCATCATACTTTGGATCAACCATCATCCCCATCAAACCAAGTTCACCCATCTGTTTAACAATTTCTGTAGGAAATTCTTCATTTTTATCTCTTTCAATTGCAGTTGGAGCAATTTCAGCATTAGCAAAATCACGAGCCATTTCCTGAATCATTGCTTGTTCTTCAGTTAACGTAAATTTCATAATATTGTCCTATATTTTTTATACTCGGATTAAAACTAATTATTCCAAATTGTAATATCAATATATGATTTAGATATCTCAACTAAATTTTCATACTCCTCACTAATATTTTAATTATTATATTTGCCACATGAATTCTGGAAGAAAAAAAATAGAGATTAAAGGTCTTACACTTGAGCAACTTGAAAAACATTTTGTTGTTGCGGGAGAAAAGAAATTTAGAGCAGCCCAAGTGTTTAACTGGATGTTTAACAATCTAGTAACTGGTTTTGATGAGATGAGTAATCTTCCGAAGCCACTTCGTTTAATGCTAAGTAGAGATTTTACACTTAAAACATTATCCTTTAAAACTGTGCAGACATCTAGTACAACTGGAACAAAAAAATACTTGTACACCACTAAAGATAATAATGCAATTGAAACTGTATTAATTCCAGATGACAAGCGAAATACTCTTTGTATATCTACTCAGGTTGGATGCCCACTTGATTGTAAATTTTGTGCAACTGGTTTGATGGGTTTTAAAAGAAATCTAACCATCGGAGAAATTGTTGACCAATATTTTCTAACTGCAAAAGAATTAGGAAATAATAAAATCACTAATATTGTTTATATGGGAATGGGTGAACCACTTACTAACTTTGATAACACAATTGCCTCTTTAGAAATTTTTACTGGTCAACATAATAATCGGATTAGTAGAAATAGAATTACTGTTTCAACTTCAGGAATTTCAGATAAAATTCGTGAGCTTGCTGATATACCTTTAAGAGTTAAACTGGCACTCTCACTTCATTCACCATTCGATGAAATACGAAGTCGGATTATGCCTATAAATAAACGGTATCCTCTTGCTGAAACAATAGAAGCTATTAAATATTATTCCAGAATTACTGACACACAAATTACGTTTGAATATACAATGCTCAAGGACATTAATGATAGGGATGAAGATGTAAGAGCTTTAACAAAATTGTGTCGAAGTCTTCCATCTAAATTAAATGTTATTCCTTTTAATAGTATAGCTCATATGAGTCAAGATGGTATATCAAAAGAGCTAGAACCTACTTCATTATCAGATATTGGAAAGTTTGTAGAGAAGCTTAGAAATAATGGAATTACTGTTATGGTTCGCGATACTCAAGGAGATGATATTGCCGCTGCTTGCGGACAGTTGGCAACTAACGAATTAAAAATTAAAAATTAAAAATTAAAAATT
>CBDUTO010000032.1:0-36828 GCA_965370315.1 uncultured Melioribacteraceae bacterium | reverse complement strand
CAACTATTAGCCTTTATTCATAGCGAGAAAACGTTTTTCAGCAAACCCTAAATAGATTAATATTCTACTAACCTATTGTGAAATATTAGGTCTTTAATTAGATAAAGATTTGTTGACTATTCTTAAAAAGAATATAGAGGAGAATTAGGGGTTTTAAGTATTTGTTCGCTTTATTAGTGGTAAAAAAGACGCTCTACAGAGCGCCTTTAAATCTCTAATGAATATACTTTATACTCTACTTGAGTAAAACGAGTTTTTTTGTTTTAACAAAATTATTGGTTTGCATGCGGTAGAAATATATTCCACTTACGAGGTTGCTTGCATCGAAGTTAATTGAATGATATCCGGCAGACATCTCCCTATTTGCTAGCTCCGCAACCTTTTCTCCAATAACACTATAAACAGTGAGTTTAACTATTGATTGTTTAGGAATTGAAAAACTAATTGTCGTTGTTGGGTTAAATGGATTTGGATAGTTTTGCATCAAGGTATAATTCTTTACTACATTACTCACATTATCAGAAACATTAGTTGTGATGCCTTCTTCAGGAGTTTCCAATTTCTTAGATGTATAAATTCTATACTCACCTGGTGCAAGTTCAATACTCATATTAATATCAGTAACATTTAAGGAGTCTCCAAGGAAGTAGTCATACCACATTCCAGTGCTTTGGAATTTTGGTTGCATCGTTATACTAACTACGTTAAAATTACCAATTATAGTTGCTTTCATTGTTGAATGAGTTAGATTTATTCTTCTTCCATATACACTAGTACCTGCAACCAGATTTACATTTGTTTCCTTAGCTGTAAAAACTTCGTTTTCATTTCTAAGCTTCATTAATGCTGAATAAGTTTTATATAAATTTACTCTGTTAGGATTATCCAAATAATCCCAATGGATAGGTTTGGGATCAGTTCTGCCATCAACAGTAAGTTCTTCATCGTAGCCAAGTTCTTCAAATTGCCACATCATTTTAGGTCCAGGAATTGTGAAGAAAAAAGCACCGACTAACTTCATTCTATTCAGGGCAGTATTTAAATCCTTAATATCGTAATTTCCACTTGATCTACCCCAAGTTAAATTTTTATACATAAGCCATTGTTCATCGTGGCTCTCCATATACGTGACTAAGTTGGGATTATTCCATCCACGATTTTTGTAGTATCCCCAATTCAAGCTACTATTATCATCAATCCACCCCATAGCAGATTGTGAGTAGCTATGATTTAGATTTCCCCAAAGCATCATTCCATAGTTTGCAAGAATTGTTTCTTCGGAATTATCAGCAAAGTGTTCGAGTATAAAATATAAATCTGGATCTAAAGTCTGCGTATAATCAAAATAATCTTTCCAAATTGCAATTCGCGAATCATCTTGCTGTCCCCAAAGACCAACATTACCAAGAGTGTTTTTCTGAGTAAACCCTTTCGATAAATCAAATCGGAATCCATCAACTTTATACTCAGTAATCCAATGGTGAAGAATTCGTTTTGTCAATTCTCTGGTAAGCGTTGATTCGTGATTCATATCATATCCAACATTAAAATCATGTTTTGGAATTACATTGTACCAATAGTTTTCTTCAGAAGGAGGTCCGTAATTACCAGAAGCATAAAGGCGAACAAATGGTGAACGACCGAATGTGTGATTATAAACAACATCCATAAGAACTGCTATATTACGTTTGTGTGCTTCATCAATAAAATGCTTAAGAGCGTTCTCGGTTCCGTAATATTTATCAGGGGCAAAATAGTAAGATGGATTATAGCCCCAGCTACTATTATATTCAAATTCATTAACTGGCATTAACTCAATTGCATTAATCCCAAGCCGTTCAAGATAGTCTAATGTATCAATTAGAGTTTCGTAATTGTGAGAGTCAAGAAAATCACGAATCAATAATTCATAAATAACTGCTTTCTCCTTTGCTGGTCTTTGATAATTTATTGCAGTCCATTCATATTTTGTCTTATTAATCTCAATTATACTTACTGAACCGTCAGTTAAACCAGATGGGTACTTTTTGAGATTTGGATAAGTGTTATCGTCAATTTGATCATCTTCTCCCTCTAGTACTTTCTCTGTATATGGATCAGCAAGGGGAAGGTTCCCTTCAATTAAATATTGAAAACCATATTCCACATTTGGAGTTAATCCAGCAAGAGTAATCCAATATCTTTCACCATCTGGAGTTCGCTTCATATAATAATCTGAGTTTGTGGTCCAGCTGTTAAAATCTCCAATTAAATAAATAAATTCTTTATTGGGTGCATATAGTGATAGAGTCACAGTTGAATTATCTATATAATTAATCCCATCAATAATACCTTGAGGGAGTTCCTCAACAACAACGTCACCTCTCACAGAATAGGAAACAGTATCGTAAACCGACCCCTCGGTACTTGAAAAAGCTTTCGCAATAATATAGTGGTCATCTTCACTATCTACAGTAATAGAATAATCAATGAAATCACTAACTGTGGCGGCAAGAAGTACTTCGTCCAAATAGAGAAATAGAGAATCAGAATCGATACTTTTAACACTCACACTAATTTCTTCATTTAATAGAACTAGTAAATTTCTTTCTGAAGGATTACTGATTGAAACATTAAGACCACTCTGATATATAGTTAGGAAAAGATCTTCGGTCTTTTCATTTGAATCGGAGCTTCTAAAAACAAAATTAAGCTGTAAAATTTCTTCGGTAGAAGGAACACCATAAAATTCTTTTGGGTTTCCGATTACAAGTTGATATAAATCAGTGCCTATTCGAGTTAACTTTGGTTGCGTAGCATTGTTGCCCCACGATTCAACAACGTATCTCCAATTGCCAACATTTGTTTTAACACCTGTATGAGTATATAAATCCCCTGTATAGCCAACTAGGCTGGTGTTTGTTGCTTTTGTTGCATCAAAGGTTACAACAATAGAGTCTTTTTCCGTTGCAAACTCTGGATTAGAAACAACAACTTGAGCAGTCAAATTTATTGTTAGAAATAATAGAGATAATAATAGTTTTGGTAAAATTTTCATAATAAACCTAAGGTGATAAATGTTTTAATAAATTAAGTTTCGCAAAATATGCAATTATTTGTACATCAAACAACCCAATAATAGGTCATAGTTTTTAGAAGAGAAGTTAATCGAACATTAACCAGGTTACACCTAATCGAAGAGTAAGGGGTTGTTTAAAATAATAAGGAGCTATGTAGTATTCAGTATCCAGAATGTTTTCAATAGTAACAAAAATGGTTGCTAACTCTTGAATAGTACCAGCCATAAAAATATCTAGTTGGAATGAGGTAGGTACATCCGAGTAGTGTACCATTGGTGTAAGTTCACTTGTCATTTGTAATGATTTTTCAAAGTCATAAACAAACGGAGATTGTCCACCAGTAAATCGATAATTTATTCCAGCTTTTACATCAAAATTATTATTGAAGAGATTGTCTATATAATATAATTTTCCAGCTAGAGTGTAGTCAGGAGAAGCATAAACACGTTCTTCCCTTGAACTGAAGTAATAATTGAAATTATTAGAAAATGAAAATTTCCAAAACTTAAAATACAAACTAAAATTAATCCCGCTATTTTTAATATCATCTTGAGTAAAATAGTATAGCTCATTAATTAATAATGTATCATTACTACTTCCAGAAGTATGTGGTATCAAACTATTCTCAGATGAATAGTTAAAATAAGAGAGGCCTCCATTTAAATAATTGAATTTGAATTGTAGTCCAACTTCCGATGATCTATTGCTAGAAGGTTCAATAATAACCATTCCAAAACTAGCCATGGATTGTGAATTAATAATTATAAAACTATTTGATAAAGGCGAAACTTGTTTTTCGAACCAAGAAATTCCAGCATAGTAAGAGAGACTACTATTAAATGAACCAGAAATATCACCACCAAATCCTAACAATAGATTGTCATTAAAAAGCTCATTACTAAAATTGTTTATTTTTCCAAATATGGATGGAACAAACATAGGAGAGAGTTGATAACTTAGATTCCCAGAAAGCGTTATGATATTGTTCGTAAAATTTGTTTGATAATCAGTTTTTGCAGTTGTGGTTTCATAATTCGCTATTAGATCAAATGAAATTTCATTGTAGTTAAAATAATTTTGAAATCGAACACCAAAAGTTTGAAAGGAATTATCGTGATTTATTATTGGAAGATTTGAAACAAGTGAATCCTTGTTTTGCATAAATTTTTGTGAAGTAGAGTTATAATAAAAAGTTAAATCGGTTTTAGAATTTGGGATAAGAGTGGTTAGGACTTTTACATTGGCATTGTGGTTATATGTTAACTGATATCGGTACGATTTTGTATTCCTCGAATTGTTTCCATAAAGCACAGTTGTAATATTATCGTTAGCGAAAGTGTTTGTATCAAGCCCACCAAAAAGTGCCAGCGTATCGTAAGTATAAAAGTAGTTTGCCGTAACATTAATTTTGTCATTTACTAAATAGGCAATCTTAGCATCTAGCTTCCAAGATTCATAATCACTGTTTTCAAATCTTGAATCAATAGCTGAATTAGAAACACCAATTCCAAAATTCAATTTGTTTGTAATGTGAGTGTGAAATAGGACATCAATAAAACCCTCGTCATAACTAGCTTGGTAAAATTTGAGTTTAGTTATTGCTCGTGAGGAAAAATTAAATCGCGAATGCAAATTAACACTTACCGGATTATTATAAGGACTGTAAAGGAAGCCTCTTGTTAAGGGAACGATTTCTAACGAATCAATTCTTTCATTATTAAGTTTATTTAAATCATAAGAATTTTGTAATCTATTGTTAAGCAAAACACCATCTCGATTATACGAAATATTTGAAAATCCTAATCCGTAAAACATTTGCTCATTTGGTTGTCCTAGTGAGCCAAGGTCTTGAACAAAACCAAATGGCATATATGTAAAAATATCTGAAAGATTTCTGTAATCTTCTGTAGAAAAATCTTTGTGGTTATTCTTATTAGAATAGTTGTTTTCAAATCCAAATTTGATGGACTTAATAAACAAAGGCTCTACTATTTTTTGTTGTAAAGTGAGTGAGTCAGAAACATTTAAGGAGTCAACAAATACATGGGCTAATGAGTCAAGATCACTATCCCCTTTGTTTCCAAGGGTATCAGTGATACTTGAAGTAGAAAAATTTGTTGCAAATAAATTTGCAAGTAATAATGTTGATAATAATAAAACTAATTTCATAATATTTGATTGCAATAATACTCTTTATTGATAGTACAAAGTTACTAATAAACTTACTATATGCCTATAATCATTGGAGAAAGAGAGCCCATGAAAAAATAAAAAAGTTTTTTTATTTAAATATTTTTTATATGTTACATACAACATTCACGAAATCCTTAACAAACGCAGGAAAAAACATGGCGAAAGCAAAAAAAGCTGCCCCTAAAAAAGTTGTAGCTAAAAAAGCTGCCCCTAAAAAAGTTGTAGCTAAAAAAGTTGCTCCTAAAAAAGTTGTAGCTAAAAAAGTTGCTCCTAAAAAAGTTGTAGCTAAAGTAGATCCTAAAAAACCTTTAACAAAAGCTCAAATAGTTGACCATTTAGCTGTTAAGCTTGAAGTTACTAAAAAACAATCAGGAATGTTTTTGGCTGAACTAGCAATGTTAGCTGCTAAGAATGCTAAAAAAACTTTTACAATTCCTGGAATTGGCAAAGTTTCTACTGCAGTTAGAAAAGCTAGAAAAGGACGTAACCCACAAACTGGCGCAGAGATTAAAATTGCTAGAAAATCTGTTGTTAAGTTTAAAGTTGGTAAAGCTCTTCAAGATGCTGTTTACCCATCGAAGAAATAGTTTAATTTCTTTGGAAACTTAGCCCATCAAATTTTGGTGGGTTTTTTTTTGTTCTTTTTGCTTTTTGAAAGAAGTTCTTTATTAGCTGCATTAAGTTCTTGTGCTACGGAAAGCACATCGTTATAAACATCTTGTCTTACATTACTTAAAATTATAGTAATTAATTTGTTATAGTCTTTCATGTGAGGACTAATTCCAACTACTGCACCACTTGCAGAATTATGAACTAATATTGGTTTTGCTGGTGTTCCGTATAGAGCCCCCCCTTCAACTAAGTCAATATCTTGAAGCTTAATCTCAATGTGTTTCTTGCCATTAAAATAATCGGAACAAATCATTTTTTCGGTGTTAATATCAATTCTATATGGGAAGAGTTTGTATGATCGAAAATAATATCTATTCAATGCTATTATGATTAGTAGATTAAGTAAGAACGGAAAAAAATAATACCACTCTTTAAACATATAAGTGAAAGAGCTTACAAGATATAGCAATAAGAAAATGGTTGCTGGAATATTAGCATACCGATAAATTATTTTTGAGATAAATGAATATTTAAATGTTAGCATTTGTTTAATCTTTCCAAATAAAATCAAAAAGCATATATGAAGCAGTAAGCATAATTATATCGTAACAAATTAGAACTGCTAATTCTACATATGATTCTGTTATTGTTTTTCCATTTATTGCAAATTTTGTAAGTTCAAGAAGGGTTAAAATTAGTGGAAGTAGAATTGGGAAAGCCAATACTGGGTATAATGTACCCTTTGCACTTGCCTTAGAAATAATTGCTGCAATAATTGTTGAAGAGACCGCTATGCCAAAACTTCCGAAGAGAGCTGCTAAAAGAAAGAGTCCCCAATTTGAAATTATAAATGAATTAAATAAAAGTGAATACAAAATAATTATTGCAATATTCATTAGGTAAACTAGAAGAACATTAAATAATAATTTTCCAGAAAATATAGTTGATGGCTTCGCTAATAAATGAAGAGTCATTGTTGTTCCGCGTTCTTCTTCAGAAACAAAAGCTCTAGATAGACCTGACATAGCGGAGAAAAAAATTACTACCCAAAGTAGTCCACCAGTTAAGTTTGCTGAAATCTTTTCCTGTCCAATTGAAAAAAGAATTACACTTATTGTGACAAGTATAAACATTGCCAAAGCATTTATTGCATAACGAGTTCTTAACTCTGATTGCCAATCTTTTTTAAATAGTGAAAAGGACTTCATTTTATGTTTTGCCTTTTGATGTCATTTGCAAATAATCCTCAATATGTATTGTGGTTTTACATAACTCCAAATCACTCTCTTCATTTGATGCTAGAATAATTATTTTTTCTTTCGCTTCATTTTCAATCAATTTGTAAACAGTAGCTTTCCCTTTAGTATCAAGGTTGGATGTTGGTTCATCAAAAATTAAAAGGTTTGGATTATGAATTAATGCAAAGATAAATTTAATTCGTTGTTTCATTCCAGAGGAAAAGCCTTTCAGTAAATCATTCCTTCTGTCATATAAGTTAAAATCATCAAGAAATGATTTGATTATTTCTCTATCAGGATTTAATCCTCTAATTTTCAAAGAGTGAAGAAGATTTTCCTCAGCCGAGAATTCATCGTAAAGTACTAAGTAAGGTGATACAAAACCAATATGCTTGTGTAGATCTTCAGAAATAATATTAGCATTGTTAAGTTGATGAATAACCTTGCCACTTGTTGGGGAGAGTACTTCAGCAACTATCTTAGCGAGTGTTGATTTTCCAGAACCATTACTTCCTGCAAAGCCATAAATATTTCCACTATTGAATTTAGCATTAATGTCTTTGAATATTAATCTTCTTCCAAAGGACTTTGTTAAATTTTGCAATGTAAGGGAATAATGGCTCATAAGTTTTAATTGTTAATAATGGCTAGTTTACCTTTTATTAAATCACCCTCTGATTGGGTAACATAAATATATATTCCACTCGGAACATTATTTCCATTGTTATCCTTTCCATCCCAGCGTACTACAATTTTTTCTGTATTATATATTTGAAGATTATCACTATAAACTAAATCCATACTTGTACTGTATATTGAAAGTTTGGCTATTCCGTATTGACTTTGTTTTGTTGGAAAGAAAACAAAACTATTTTTAGAATAATTAAAAGGCTGTGGATATGCAAAATCAATTTCTTCACGCGTAATTGTAGTTCCATCAACAACTTGGTTGTTGAATATATTTGATTCAAATAAGTAGTGGCTCTTTTCACTCTCCACTTTTGAATAGTAGCCATCAATAATTTCAGTACTTCCATCTTCTCCTGTAGTCATTAAACTATAGGTATATTCAATTAACTCATATGGAGCCGTTGAAGCACTGTTTACATCGTGGTTTGTAATTATACTTACCAAAGTGTCATTTACACCAGATGAACTTAAATCAAAAACCATATAGTTATTTGAAAGGGCTTCGGATGTATTTATATAAGATTTCTTTGGAGGAATATATTTGTATGAAGCCATTGGTTTAATAAGTGGATAGTCTTTAGCTTCTGAAAAATATTTATTCTCTTTTGCACGATAACCAGTAAAGTATAGCCATTTCCCGAATTCACTAAACATTGTTTTCATCGTCATGCCATTCTCAACAATAGCAAGGTTTATTGCTTCAATTGCTGTACGGTCGGGGTCTCTCATTAACTCCCAACTCCGCTTTATAAGCTCCAATCCTTTATTACTTCCATCTTCTTGCTCAAAGTACTCTTTCAAAAAAACATTCCACAAAACCCTATCGTAGCCTTCAGAAGCAGAGCATGAAGACATATAAGTAAATCGTCTGTTCGGGTGACTAAAGAATGGTGGAAGATAAAAATAGTAATCATTAACACTATCATAAACAAACTCCTCCATTGAAGTAGAAGTTATCTCATAATAATATGTATCACATCCAATATTATCCCTATAGTTTCCAACTTGTATGGCGTGATGAAATTCATGAGCTGCTGTTACTCGCGCTCCAGCAATGCCAGGAGAATGTACATCCATTCTGTTATCAATAGTGATGTAACTTTTTGATTGTCCATTTCCAATACTTTCCCAGTCTGTATAACCGTAAAACCTACTGCCAAGCCTAGAAATATATACATCATATAAATCATCCCCACCATCAGTTCCATCAGAAGGAGGTGGATCATATCCAAGTATATTTACTTCATAATTGTAGGATGAATCAAATGCAATTGCAAGTGAATCAACACTCAATTGTATTGTCTTTTCATCTCCATTAAAATAATCTGGAGCATGCATTCCCGTTGTATCAAAGTGAATTCTAAAAATTCCGGAAGGAGAAACCAGACTTGTCTCAGTCTCTCGCCGAGATAGAATGTTTTGTATTGTATTCTGCTTTTCAAAAGAAAATTCATTAAAGTGAATATTTGCACCTGCAACTATTCCAAATCCACATTTTGTTGGTTGTGCGCTGGATGTAATTGAATGAGAGTTTTTAACATCTATCGCAGAATATCTTATTGAACTTATTGCATTAAACAATGAATCTAATTTCTGTTCGGAAATCGGTTCAGAACTTTGTGCAGAGAGAATTGTAACACTAAAAATAAAAATCAATAAATATTTCATTTAGCCCTCATGTTCAATCTTCTATCTCGTCTGGTTAATGCTTCTTTGTATCGTCTTTTTTCAGTTTCTGATTCAGGAGTGATTGGTTCTGATTTAGCCGGTTTTCCTTCAGAGTTTAATCCAACAAAAGTAAGATAGGCCGAGTTGGTATGACGCTTATCATATTTGGTGTGATTTTCTGCACAGACAGAAACACCAACTTCCATTGAGGAATTAAAAACTCGATTTACTGAAGAAACAATTGTAACAACGTCACCCAATTTTATTGGATGATGAAAATCGATATTATCGACAGATGCAGTTACACAAATTTTTCCAGCATGTTTAGATGAAGAGAGTGCGGCGCAAATATCAATCCAGTGCATAAGCTGTCCACCTAATAAATTTCCCAATTGATTTGTATGCTGAGGTAAAACCAATTCTGTCATTGTAATTACTGAGTTTGATACTGTTTTCATGTTATTAGCTCTGCTAGTCAAATGACATTTCGTCATATAAATTCTGGATTTCAGAAGTGAATTCTGAATCAGGATATTTTTTAAGGAAAAGTTTCATGTTTTCTACAGCAAGTGCAAAGCGTTCTTTATCCATTAGAATTGTAATTTTACGATGAAGAGAAATTGCAGCGTACTTGGTATCGTGATAAGTTTCGTAGACTCTTGTATAGTAATCCAATGAAGCCTTGTAATACTCCATTTTTTCATAAATTCTTGCTGAGTTATATAGCTTTTCAGCAAGTTTCATATTCATTTCATGAATTTTACGTTCAGCTTCCTCAACCTGTTCATCTATTGGAAAGAAATCAATAAATGATTGGAATTCAACCATAGCCTTTTTTGTATAGCTTTGTTCAAGTTGGTATGGAGGTGATAAATAATAGTATGATTCTGCTAGCATAAATTGTGATTTTGAAACGAACTCGCTTCCTTTAATATCCCTAATTAACTTGCTAAATTCGTAAGCAGCAAGGAGAAGTTGATCATCATTAAAGTAGGACATAGCAAGAAAATACTGTGCATCATCATTTACTGTGTTACCAGGAAATTGAAGAATAATTGATTGAAACTCTCTAACAGCAAATTGAAAGTCGCCATCTTCATACATTTCCATTGCATAAGCTAAATGCTCATCGGCACTCATCATAGTTGTATCACTACTTCCTGAACATCCAAATGTTAAGAATAATATAAGTGCTAATCCAAATATTATTTTCATATGGTTATAATTGAAAATCTTTGTTTCAATTGTATTGGGATATTCACTGTTAGAAACATCTGTTTGTGTGTATAGGTTTTTAATAACTCGGTTCATCAAATCTTCCATTTTTACAAAAATTAAAAAACAAATTTACTCAAAATTGCTTACTCATCAAATTAGATAAAGTTCCAAAATTTATCCCTAAAGGGAGGATGTTTTTTTCTATTTAGAAAAATTTCATTTTTACTTTTAGTAATTCAAGCTATTTTAAGAGAGTAAAATTTTTTTATAAAACAATAACTGGAGATGAAATGTCAATCAATTTAAAAGAGAGAAATTTCTTAAAATTATTAGATTTCAATAAAGATGAATTGAGATATTTGTTAGATTTATCGAAAGAACTAAAGGCAGCAAAATATGCTGGTACTGAAGAAAAAAAACTAATGGGCAAAAATTTTGCTTTAATATTTGAAAAAGCATCTACAAGAACTCGTTGTGCATTTGAAGTCGCTGCTCTTGATCAAGGTGCGCACACAACATATCTTGGCCCTAGCGGTAGCCAGATTGGCCATAAAGAATCAATGAAAGATACTGCCCGTGTTTTAAGCAGAATGTACGATGGAATTGAGTATCGTGGATTTGGACAGGAAATAGTTGAAGAATTAGGTGAGTATTCGTCAGTTCCTGTTTGGAATGGATTAACAAATGAATACCATCCAACACAAATTTTAGCTGACTTATTAACTATGGAAGAACACTCTTCGAAACCAATTGAAGAAATAAGTTTCTGTTACTTGGGTGATGCACGCTACAATATGGGCAACTCACTTTTAATTGGTGGAGCAATTATGGGTATGGATGTAAGAATTTGTGCCCCACAAGGATTTTTACCAGACGAAAAATTAGTTGAACATTGCCTAGAAATTGCAAAAGAATCTGGAGCAAACATTACAATTACAGATAATGTTGAAGAAGGTGTAAAAAATGTCGATTTTCTCTACGCAGATGTTTGGGTTTCAATGGGTGAACCAGAAGAAGCTTGGAAAGAGAGAATTGAATTGATGAAACCGTATCAAGTTAATAGCAATGTAATTAGCCTTTCTGGAAATCCAGAGGTTAAATTTATGCATTGTCTTCCGGCATTCCATAATAGAGAGACAATTATGGGTGAAGAGATATTTCAAAAATATGGCATGGATGGATTAGAAGTTACAGATGATGTTTTTGAATCGAAGCACTCAATTGTTTTTGATGAAGCAGAAAACAGAATGCACACAATTAAAGCTGTTTTAGTAGCAACTTTAGCATAATAAACTTAAACAAGTAAAACCCTTATTCTTTTTAAAAAGGAGTAAGGGTTTTTAATAAATAGACCTATACTCGCTTTTGTCTACGTTATATTTAACATTTTATTTCCCTTTCGTCACATGTGACGGACTGCTCGCCCAATAAGTCGCAATCTTTTTGCCTTGTTAATCAAAAATGTGAATCACACTTACTTATTGCATTTGGCATAGTCTTTGAACAAGAGATTACAATCCTATTCAAAAAAATAAAATGGAGAAGTAAAATGAAAAAAACAATGTCAATGATGCTTGCAACACTAATGTTATTAGTTTTTATGGCAAGTTCAACTCAAGCTCAGTCAAGCGGTCTTTGGAACAAATTCTCAGATGAAATCCAACAAATGTTTCAATTCAAATTTATGGATGGATCAGGTGATGGTAATGGCGATTGTCCAGGATTTGTTGATGCTGATGGCGATGGTATTTGTGACAATTATAGTTCTGGTGATTGTGATGGAACAGGCGATGGTAATGGTGACGGAACTGGAGATGGCGGTGGAAGACACGGTCTTGGTGATGGAACTGGAGACGGTGGCGGCGAACGTGGCGGTGGTGACTGCGACGGAACAGGAAAACCGTAGTTCTCATTTACATTATTAGTTATTTAATTTAGTTATGGCATCTTTTTCAAGATGCCATTTTTATTTTAAATTCGATTGTTTTTGGTTCTAAAAATTTTCTTTCTTACGTTTGCATAGTTCTTTCAAACTATTCACGGTGCCATTTTGGTTAAAAGGGAAATCGGTTAAAATCCGATACTGCCCCGCAACTGTAATGAACGTTACTTCATTAGCAAATACCACTGTCTGTTATTTAAGAGATGGGAAGGTGCTAAAGCGAAAGTTCAGAGTCAGGAAGCCTGCCGTGGAAAATCAATTTATTCAACCTCCGTGGGAGAGGTTAGATTATTTCAGATAGTAGTTACAACTGCTTGTAGCAAACTACTTCCAAATAACATTTGAATTAGATTGACCTTTTGAAGGACTCATTATTAATTATATGAGTTTTTAATCGGTGCAAAAAATATTTATCATATTACTTTTATTAGTGAGTGTAGCATTCTCGCAAAAGAGATTACAAATCATTGATTCTTCCTCAAAAGAACCAATTTCTGATGTAGTAATTTATTCTCTTTTTTTTCAGTTAGTGAGTGATTTCAATGGATACTTTCTGTTGACTCAATTTGCAAAAAATGATTCTGTTGCATTTTCCCACGTTGCTTATAAAAAATTAATACTTAGCTATTCGGAATTAGAACTTACCCACTCAGTAGAGCTAACCCAAAAAGAGATTGCAACTGAACAAGTAAAAATTGTTTCAAAAAATGATTATGAAAACTCAATAATTTCTGAAAAGATAGAATTAGATAGAATTGAAAAAAGTAGTTTTTCTTCAACATCAGAGGTTCTAAAGAGCAAAACCTCTTTGTTGATAAGAGATTATGGAGGTGAAGCAAGTACAAAGACTGTTTCGTCGAGAGGCATGAGTAGTGAAAATACTTTGATCCTTTTTAACGAGGCTCGTGTAAATGATTTACGAACTGGCACATTCGATTTTTCAACTCTCGATCTTTTTGCAATAGATAAAATTGAATATGTAAAAAACAACTCCGCTGATAATATTACGGCCGGTGGTGTTTTGAAAATTACTTCTGGAAATGTTAAGAATCAAAACTCTGCTACACTTGGTGGAATGATTAATAGTAACTCGACTGAAAAAATTTATGGAAGTATAAATTATTCCAAAAACAATTTCTCGTTTGGAAGTAACTACATTCGCTCGTATTCACCCAATGAGTTTAACTACATTTTTGAAGGTAACAAGTACAAAAGAGAAAATGCACAGTACTCCAAAACCTTTGCTAATGGGGATGTTAAATGGAGTAACGATAATTTAGTGTTAAAATTATATACACATTACTCACATTTACTAAATGGATTATCTGGTTTTGTTGTTACTAATAATACTGCTTCAAGCAAGGCAACTAGTCTCACAAATTCATGGTTGAGTGTTGCTAATCTAAACTATTCGATATTAAAGAATTTAACTTTTGTTACTACTTTAAGTTACCACAATCAATATCTAAATCTGGAAGATCCACAGAATCAACTACTTATTGATAGGGATAGTCAGAGTTCAACATTCGAAGATATGTCATTATCAACTAAGTTGACTTACAATATTAATAACCTAAATATTCTGTTTGGTTATACTATCTCTAGCTCTAATGTGGATAGCCTTACAACTTATATTTCTGGAATCTTTAGTTCCAACAGTGGAGAAAGAATTGAGCAGAACATTTTTACTTCAGCAAATTACTCAATTGAATCACAATATTTTAAAGAGCTAAATCTTTCAGGTGGCTTCAATTATCAGTTAATAGATGAAGATATTTACAATGAAATTAATCACGATTATCTTTCCTACAAAATTGGATTATCATTAGTCCCATTGTTTGCAAAGGATATAGAAGTGCTAGCTTCTTTTTCAAGCAATTATAGACATCCAACATTTAATGAAAAATATTACTCAGGTTTCTTTGGAAATAGTGATTTAAAAGGAGAAGAGTACCAAGCACTAAATATAGGAATAAATTCTAAATTTAATTTACTCGGTGAAGAAGAGATTGGAATAACATATTTTACTATTTGGGGAAACAACAGAATTATCTGGGCGCCAACAATTTTAGCAATTCAAATTCCAAGAAATATTAGCAAAATTAAATCGGATGGAATTGAGTTGAAGTTTGGGCAATCACTGTTTCAGTCAATGTTTAATTGGGAGTTGCTCTACACATATACTAATGCACGAAATATTAGTGCAATTTCAGAGGATGATAACACATACAACAAACAAATAATATACACTCCATTGCATAGAGTTAATCTTAACACTCAATTTAATATTTCTAATTTTAGATTCTCAGTTAATTCATCATTTGTTGGGAAACGTTACTTTACTCCAGATAATACAGAGCGAAATAGTATTGATCCATATTTCCTTCTTGATTTTTCAGCATCCTACGAATTTAATATTTCAAAAGTCAAAAATATAATATCACTAAATATTTACAACATTTTGGATGAAGAATATTTCATCATTCAATCTTATCCAATGCCATTAAAAACAATATCTATTAATTATCAAGCGAGGTTATAAATGAAAAAAACACTAATTCTACTATCTACTTTTGCATTCCTTTTCTGGGGATGTGAAAACTCAACTGATCCACCACCAATTGTAGAACTAAATAAAGCAGTAGTAGTTGTGAGCGAGGGAGGATGGAGTAATAATAATTCATCTATCACTACTTATTCTCTTGAGGATAAAGGAGTTCAAAGTGATGTTTATTACAATGCCAATTCTAAAAAGAATCTAGGAGATACTGCGAACGACCTCGTTATAGAAGGGGATAAAGGTTTTATTGCAGTTACTGGTTCGAATAAAATTGAAGTAGTTACAATAAATGATTTTATGTATGTAGATAGTATTGCTTTTAAACCATATGGAGGTCCAAGAAAAATTGTTATTTCAGGAAACTATGGCTATGCAACAACTGCAAATAATATGTTGGTTAAGTTTGATGTTTTATCGCTTAGTGTAATTGAGACGTTGAATCTTGGGTTTATGCCTGAAGGAATTGTCTCAACAAATGGAAAAATATTTATAGCTATTTCAGGTTTGGATGGTGCCTTTAGCGAAGGAACAAATGTTACGGTTGTTGATGAAAATACTTTTAAAGTAGTAAAGGACATTAAAGTAAAAGTAAATCCAATAAATATTGTAAGTGATGATAACTTTGTTTTTGTTGTTTCGACTGGGACATATCCTTACTTTGGTGGTGATGGAATGGGAATGGTAACTAAAATAGATGCTTCCTCTTTGACTATTATTGATACATTGGTGATTGAAAATAATCCTGGTAGAGTAGCGTTAGGAAATGACGAAGAATTATATGTAATAAATGGGGATGGTCTTGTTCACATTTCTGGGTCAACTATGTCAATAATTACGAATACATTAATCTCAGGGGCTGTTGTTAACTCATTGTATGCCTCAATATATTCGGTTGCATACGATGCTGATAATGATTTATTATATTTAGGAAACCCGAAAGACTATTCTCAAAATGGGGATGTAGCTATATTTGATTTAAACGGAAATGAAAAAGGGCGATTCGATGTTGGTATAAACCCTGGAACAATTGTTTTTAATAAATAAATACAAAAATTATCAGCAAATAATTTAGCGGAGAAAAAAACTCCGCTAAATTATAATCAGGTTGAAAAAAAATCATAATGTGATATTAATTATTAGTAGAACTTCCACCATTAACAGCAAACCTTATTACATTAGAAATCATAGGATGGTATTGTGGGTTCAGACTTTCAACTTTATAATAAATGTATTTTTTAGTGTTTCCTAGAGTATATTTAGTATAGTTCGTTGCAGTGTAGAAAATATCAGGACCAGGACCACCAGCAACACTACCAGATGCAACTAAAGTCCATGGACCATTACTCCCTGAAACAGACTCATAGACTCCCCATCCACTCACTAAATTTACTGCAGAATGAGTCTCATTTTGCACAACAGGATTATTGTTAGTCCAACCAGCTGATATTTTTAAAGATAAATCAGCTGTAGAAAATGTGTAAGTTTGATTATATTGAATATCAAAATCTGCATGAGTTGGTGTGTATGTAAAACATGCATAAACTGTCCAAGTATATGTGGCATTATCCCCTACATAATAAATTGGGTATGATGTTTGTGTCTCACCATGTCTATAATACGTATGTGTTGTTCCATCTTCACCGGTTACTTCAATACGATAATAATCAAATTGATAATGATCAGGATGCCCAGTTCCAGCAAACCAGATATCTCCATCTACTTCATCCCATCTTAAAAAAAAAGTACCTACTCCATTACTCCAAAACATATTGTCAGTCGGAAATAATAAATTGAAGTCATTAAGACCAGTAATCACATCAGTATTACTGGTTTTATCAAGTGAAGCAATGTTTTCGTCATTTGTATTTGGTTGGACTAAGTCAACTTCATTAGTGCATGAAAATAAAAAAAACGTAAATAGAATTGTTGCTAGTTTAAAATAGTTTTCCTCTTGTTTGTAGTAAAATAAAAGATAGTAAATGTGTAATTATAAATTCATTTAAGCCCAATGCATTAATTTAATATCGCCTCCTTTTTTAGTTGTAAATAAAATCCAATATTATTATATACTATGACTACAAAATAGATAATATCGAGTTCACAATCAAATTCCATACTAAAAATATGATGTCCACAATTATCTAGTGTCAAAAACTCCATTTCAGTCTAAGAAAATAGGACTCTCCAAAATCTCCCCACTCAGTTCCATTTTCGCCATAGAAAAGCTGCCCACCTATCAAAAGATCGATAGTTTGGGAAACTGAGAAACTTGCAAAAGGACCAATGTAGAAAGACTTATCAGATGGATTAAAAATAGAACTAAGATCGATACGAACTAGTGGGTTTACCTGGTAGGCAATATCTCCGAATAGAGAGTATTTAGCAGGAGACAAATTTTTAGCATTGTAACCATTAGAGATTAAGTTGTCTACACCTCCAGCCTTTTCAGTAGTTCCAGTACTATTAAAGAGAAATTCTCCATGCACATAAAAGTCGGATGCAAAAGTGTAAGTCCAACCAAGTGAGGCAACAACCTGTCCGGTAGTATCAGAAAAATTTGCTTTATCTCTGAAGTAAGTTAACTCACCACTAACATTCGATGATAAAATATTTCCAGACCAGCCACCACCGAAAACATAATCATCTTCCATCATTCCAACAAATGTTTGAAAGTCATAATCCCATTCGTTAAACCTATACATAAGAGAAGAAGTTACACGATCTAAGTAATCCAGTTTATAAACATATTCCAGCGAAGAAGAATAATCAAAATAGTATTGTCCTCGAACAGCATCACTCCCTGGTTTCTCTTCGTAATCAAAATTTAGATATGAACTTGAATTAAAAATATCATTAGGGGTCCAAACAAGATTAACTCCCCAGTTTATTCTTTGGCGTCCGAGTTGAATTTCAAAATCATCCGTTGAGAAGAAAACATTTAATCTATCAATAGATGAATATAGAACATAAGAGTTCTTCTCTTTCCAGATATTAGTTAGATTAAAGTAGCCATTATCCTGCGAAATAAAATCGGCATAACCTGGAGTAAGTGCAACTGTGTTGCCATATTCAATTATATTACGAGCACCAATATTTATAGTAGTATTGTCTAAAGGATAGATGAAAAAGTCAAATCTGTTTTGTGCAGTTCCAGAAAGAAGCATCATATCAATATCATTTTGCAACCAAGCAGATTCCATATTAGTTAAGTAACCTTTGTACTCAAAAACGGATTGACCGTAAAATGAACTACTCCAAAACAAAACGAAGCTAAGTGGAAGAAATAAATAATTCTTAATTCCTAATCTATAATTCATAATTATTTTGTCTCATCATTTACAATTTTACCATCATCAAGTGATACTAATCTTCTAGCACGCTCCATCACTCGTGAATCGTGAGTTGAGAAAATAAATGTCATGTTCTCTTTCTCATTGAGTGCTTCCATAATATCTAATAAAGCATATGTTGATTTACTATCCAAATTTGCAGTTGGTTCATCAGCAAGAATAAATTTTGGTTTTGATGCCAACGCACGTGCAACCGCAACTCTTTGTTGTTCACCACCCGAAAGTTCACCAGGACGTTTGTTGAATTTATCTTTAAGACCTACAGCAGTAAGGAGTTCCTCTACTCGAGCGCTTCGTTTCTCTTTGCTATAATTTTGAAGATGCATAATAAATTCAACATTCTCTTTAGCTGTTAGGACCGGAATAAGATTGTATGCTTGGAATACAAATCCAATATGGTGTAATCGAAAATCCGTTAGTTCTTTCGACTTTAGATTTGTAATAATATTATTATCAATAATTACTTCACCACTTGTTGGGGTTTCAAGTCCGCCAAGTAGATTCAGCAACGTGGTTTTTCCACATCCAGAAGGGCCAACAATAGCAGAAAACTCGCCCTGATCAAAGTTCAATGAAATATCATTAGTAGCATGAACTGGGAATGTATCCTCAGAATAAATTTTGTTTAGTTTTACAGTGCTTATAATACTCATAACTTGTATCCAATTATTTAAATTCTTTCTAATAAATTCTAACTAAAAGTTTGTCATTTCTAACCAGTTTCTGGGTGAGAAATCTTTTAAATTGCAGCAGATTTCTCGCATTCGTTCGAAATGACAATGTTATTAATTCCTATGCGTCATGTCTAACTGCCTCTGCAGGATTAAATTTTAAAGCTTTCCGAGCTGGCATTATAGATGCAAATATTGCAGTAACAATTACAAGTCCACCAATTAAAGCGTAGTAAATAAATTCCAATTCTGGATATACAAAAGAGCTATATCCCATTGAGTTTAGTCCTTCTGCAATAGCTGATAAATCAATACCTGAAATTCCCAAAATGGTTACCAAAGCCCAACTTAAAATAAGACCAACAGTTCCACCTGAAATTGAGAGGAAGATAGTTTCCAACATTATCATTAAAAAGACTTGAAGTTTATTCATTCCAATAGCCATTAACATTCCAATCTCTCTAACTCTTTCCATTATTGCCATTAGCATTGTGTTAATAATTCCAAAACTAAGAGCTACAAGAATAATTATTACAAAAATCATTGAGTATTGAACAGTCATTTCGTTCATCATTTTAAGAACAGGAGAAATGTCTTCCCAAGTTCTAACGACAATATTCTCAGATTCAATTTCACTAATAAATAGCAGAGAAATTTCTTCTGACACTGGCGTGGTAAGATTGTTATGATCAAGTAACACTGCTATTTCTGTAGCTTCTGTTTCATCCACTCCAATGATTTTTGCTAAATCATTTTTCTCAACAAATACATTCATTAAATCAAAGTTACTATTGCTTGTTTTGAAAATACCGGCTACACGAAATGCCGAGTATGAGATATCCCCAGAAGCGCTTTGTATTGTAACTACAATTTTTGAACGAACTTTTACTTTAAGTTTCTTCGCTAATTTTTCTCCAATAACTGCAGGGTTTCTTAGTTTTGTGTCAAAGTAAGTTCCATCTATTAATAGGGTGTTGATATTTGTTATCTTCTTCTCTTCTTCAACAGTAATTCCTTTAATAAAAATTCCAGTTCCAGTAATAGCAGAGCTTGCCATAGCAGCAGAAGTAATACGTGAAGTAACTTCTGAAACTCCATTTATATCTCTGATAGCCTTTACCTTGGCGTCCGGATTAGAAACTACAAACTTGATTTCATCATTTATTAAAAACTGTGGATGATGAATTTGTATGTTTGAAATTTCCGAGTGAATTGCAGAACTTACTTGTTGTTGAACCATACCTTTAGCAAAGGCTAAATAGAGTATTCCACCAAGCAAGCCAATAATTATTGAAGCAATAACTATTGAGCTTCGTAATTTATTTCTCCAAACATTTTTCCATGCAATTGAAAATATCATAATTAGCTCCTCATCGCTTGTAATACTTTAAATCGGAGTATTTTTGTTAGTGGATAAAGTGACGCAATAAATGCAATTATAATTACAGCCATTGTTTGATTTATAAAAATATCGGCATCCAGCGAAAAAGGCATTATTGGTTCAGCTCCAAACATTTCCATAGCCTCTGCAAATTCCCCTTCTAGTGGAACAGGATTGTAGAAATAATATAGCAAAACTGGATAGGTAATTATGAGTGAAATAATTAAGGCAACAATTCCAATCATAATTGTTTCGAATAAAATCACTAAGAAAAGTTTGAACCTTTGCATTCCTATAGCTACCATAATTGCAAACTCTTTACGGCGTTCCATTGTCATCATCATTATTGTTCCAAACATTCCAAATCCTATAACCATGTAAAGAATACCAAGCATTATTTGCCCGCCAACATCATCAGTTTGTATTGCTTGAACCATTTCCTTATTTAATTCTGTCCAATCCATTACAACATAATCATCTGAAAGTTCAGATTTTACTTTCTCAGCAATTTCATCTAAATCTTCTGGATTTGAAATCATTACAGAATATGTAGTCACACGATCGTAGGAAGAATAAAACTCTTGCCCAGCTTTGAGCGGTAGATATATTAATTGGTTATTTAATTGTGGAATTGGGAATTTAATAATTCCTTTTACACGGTATTTTGCAGCAGCAGTAACACCATGATAACCCTGTCCTAGCAAAACCAAAGTATCGCCAACAGAAACTTGTAAATACTCAGCTAGCTTTTCAGCCACGAGTACCTGATCGTCATCTGAAGATAAATACTCACCACTAATCAATTTATCGGAAATCTTATTTAAACTATTTTCTATTTCAGGATCAGTTGCAATAATTAAAGTTCCCTTTGTGTGCTTTCCAGAGGAAGCCAAAGCGAATGACTCAAGGCGTGGAACAACTATTTCTACACCCTCATAATTACTAATTTTATTTAATAATTCTGGAGTATCTATAAAAGTTTTGTCAATTGATTTATTTTCCCAATAATCAGTTGCTTGAACTTGAAAATATCCTGTTGATAATTTTACAGCATTACTTATCATATTTTCGTAACTGCCTTTTTGCATTGAACGGGTTAGCATTGCCATGCAAGCGGCAAGAATAATGGAAGTCATGGTAAGTATTGTCCTACGCTTACTACGCCAAAGGTTCCGCCACGCTATTTTTAGTAGTTCTTTCATATTTCAGTAGTTCCAAGTTAAGTCTTGTCATTCCCGCAAGTTTTCAGCGGGAATCTTTTATAATAATAGATTCCCGATAAGGGCATTCGGGAATGACATTAAATTTAGTTCTATTTTACCTTCTTCATATTCTGTTGTGAAAAGAATCTATCACTAATTGGTTTATCGAAAACAATTGTGCTATACTCAAAAATAGTTTTGTTCCCCGGTTTATCAGCTGGCATCATCTCCATTTTCATGGGAAGCATTCTATCACCGACATTTTCAATTTTACTTCCAATCATAGTATTTACGAGCTCAAGTGTTTCGTCAAAATATTCAACTTTAATTTGCAGATAGTGATCTTTGGTAATCCACATTGTAATTTTACCCCAAACTACTGGGGCATCAGGTTTTGGAATAAATTCAATTTTCCAAGTTTTATAGTTGTCAATTATTTCCTCTGAAATTATTGTGTGCTCATAATCTTTTACAAGGGAAGACTGTTTCAGTAAATCGTCGTTTGTAAAATCGGATCCCATCCAAGATTGCATCATCATTGATGGAGGTAATTTTATCATTCTCCCAATTGACGGCATCCAGTTCCAAAGTTCCATTTTGCGTTTTAGAAATACTTGTCCCCTATCTCTTGCTGGTGAAGTGATGTAAATTAAATAGTAATCCATCCCTTTCGACCATGATTTCATTTCAACTTCGCGAGACCAATCTGGGCGAACAACGGTCATTTTACTAATGCCTTGGGAAGTTATTCCTAAATTGTTATCGTTGGATTTTTTTACAATTTCTTTTGCTGTTTGACCAATTGCAAAAGAACTTATTATTAAAAATGCAGCTATTATTATTTTCAAAACTTGCTCCAAAATTTATAAATGACCAAACGTTCATTCAAAACATAGTTTATTATTATAAAGAATGCAAGCGAAAAAATAATATTTGCTTAATTAAACTAAAAAGGATAATTTATAATTGAACAATTAGTCAATTAAAAATACAATGCCACGAACAAAAGAACAGTTTGAAAAAATACGAGAAGAAACTAGAGCAAAAATTCTAAATACTGCTTTGGAATTGTTTGCTAAAAAAGGATTTTCAAATACCTCAATTAGTGAAATTGCAAAGTCTGCAAATATCTCAAAAGGTTTAGCTTATAATTATTTCAAAAGCAAAGAGATGTTAATGGAAGAAGTAATTAAAATTCTGTTTCTTGAAATTGACAAAATGTTTGTTGAGTTAGACCAGTTGAAAGATCCGTTTGAAAAACTTCATAAAATAATTGATTTAACTATTGATTGGGTAAAAGATGAAGCTGATTTTTGGCGATTATATGCGTCACTATTAATGCAGGATGAAACAAAAGTTCTTGTTGAAAGAGTTGCGGGTAATTTTATGAATGAGTTCATGAAAGAACTAGAAAAGATATTTCGAAAAACAAAAATTAAAAATCCAGCAGCCGAAGCAAGAATTTTTGGTGCTATTATTGATGGACTTAGTTTTCACATGCTCTTCATGGGAAATGAATACCCAGTTGAAAAGACTAGAAAATTTTTGAAAAACAAGTATAGTAAAGAGAACTTTTAATTGTTGATCAAAGACGGTTGTCATTTCGAACCCGTTTTGTGGGTGAGAAATTTCATAAATTTTTTTAGGATTTCTCACATGATACAAACATCGAAATCAAAATGACATGCCGCGAAAGAAACTTAAATTACTTAATTCGCATAAGTGGATAAAGCAATAAAACCACAAAACTTACAATTATTATTCCAACACCTACACTAAACGTATCAGCAAGAAATCCAATAGATATCATAATAGTGGCTCCAAATAATGAAGCAAGTTGTGATTGTACTGAAAGAATTCCAGCATGAATATCGTTATTACTGTTATCTGTAATGTTCGCAACTCCAGATGGCTTGCGACCATTTTCAATTGAAAGAACAATAATAAAAAGGACAACGGCAAATAGAGAATCGAAGTATTCCATTAACAGACCACTAGATAAGCCAACGATAACACCAAAAAGTAAAGTAGAGTTTAGGAAAGCATTTTGTGAAGGAAATAGTTTTTCAATTTTTGATGCACGTCTCGACACAAAAGAATTAACAAGAAAAATGATAAAATAGATTAAGCCCAGGAATAGTGCAGTCTTTTCATTGTTGGATAAGTATAGAAAAATAGGCATAGAAATAATTAGTGACTTCAAAAAAGGTTGGATGAAATCTTTAACGGCTTTGTAGTAGCCAGAGTAAATTGAAGAATTTACTAACGAATGGATTAGTGATTTGTTTCCAAATGCCTGAATAAAAGAACGGATAATATAATTGAAATTGCTCTTTGTTGATAAGTGTTTTTCCTTCTGTTTATCTAGGTATTTTGGATATAAAAGAACATTTACAAAATCCAATAAATATGGAATAATAGAGAAAAGAAAAATTATCTCTAAATTTTTGTTGAAAAAGAGAAGAATTCCACCAGCGAGGGAAGAGATTGCACTTCCAAATTGTGACCATGAGCGAGTATGTCCATAATATTCAACTTTATAATTTATTTGTTCAGTTCGTTTAAGATAATCAACAATCATTGCTTTGTTAATACCAGAGCGGATTGCATCACCTAGAGCATAAAATAACATTGCCATAATAAATACAGGAAAAGTGTTGTAAAGATAAAAAATGAGGAAAGCAATAATATAGACCAAGAATGAAGAAGCTAATGTTTTTCTCCTTCCAAGAGTATCTGCAATAATTCCAGAGGGAATTTCAAAAATATTTATGGCAATTTCTCTAACAGCATACAGAATTCCAATTTCTAGAAAGGAGAATCCTTTGCTCATAAAATATAGAATAAAAAACGGCTCAAAAAATCTGAGATTTTTAAGAAATCCGTATAGACAGAATTTATAGTATTGTTTGTCTTTTATAATTGTCGAGTTATTCATAAACAGCTAAGATACAAAGGAAATGAAATAATTAGAATAATAGCATTTTTGTCTCTTTGTAGTTATTGTTAAAAAATTACAGAGCCACATTTACACCAGAAGCATAATCTATTTCAACATTAACATTTTCAAAAGTACAATCTAACAAATGTCCACCACCTGAAAGATCATCCAACAAAACATGTAAATGAAATCCTGGAAAATTAACACCATCAAAATAGTATGGATACCAAAAACCAATTATGGTTCCACTTACACTAGTGAAATCAAATTCAGTTTGGTTAGCAACAATTTCTGCAAGTGTAACAGACTCGTTTGCAACTTTATCCACACTGCGAGACTTAAGAGTTGAAAAATTTGCAATCATTTTTACCGCTAAGGGTGTATTTCTGCTTTCAAACAAAGGATTCAATAGAGATTTTACAGAATCTAGCGAAATATTATTTGGAAAAGTAAATGTTGTATCAGAATCAAAAAATTTAGTTACCACAAAAGGGGAAAGGGTTTCTGTGGGCATATTATTTATTTCACCATTTGTTAAAACTTGATAGACGTTTCCATCAAAAATAACCATTTCACCATCGACCATATTAAAAGTCCCAAGTCCGAAATCACCATTCTCTTTTATTTCACCAACGGTTAAATCTCCGATATATTGATTGTTTAACAAGCCTTCTTTAGATGAATATTGATAAATATTATCTGAATTTTGATTTTGCTCATTAGTGTTAATTTCGTTAACGCAAGATGCAAAAATAGTTGTAAGGGCTAAAAGTAGAATTGTTTTTTTCATTGTTCACTCATTAGTTTCATTTTAAATTGAACTTTAAAAATAAGAAATTTAAGAAAAACGAATTGAGTTATTTCTTTAATATTTTAGGCACACCATTTGATAAAATAATAGTTACAATATTTGAACATGGATAAATTTGGGGTGAAGATGGAAAAGCTAAAAGAAATTTCAATTGATAAAAAGGAATTAGAAAAAATCATTAATTCTATTGGAGTGAAGGTAGTCGAGTACGTAAACTATCTCAAGAAAAAAAGTTCGGAAGAAATACTAAATGGATCACTAGTTGAGGCTCAAAATATAATCGGTCAAATTCTTCCAATAGAAGGCGAATATAAGCAAATGGCAAGTTGTCACAAGTCTTTTTTAGCTATATTAAATGGTAATATGTCTGAAGATTCTTCAAATAGAAAAGAAGTATCAGAGAAATCAGAATTAAATAAATTAGATTTGTCTGATATGGACTTTACTTCAAATGAAATATACAGAATTCCAATTCTAAAGGCTTTAATCTATCTTGGTGGAAGTGCAAAACTACCTGATGTGGCTGGATTTATTGAAAAAGACATGAAAAACAAATTTAAACCAGCAGATCAGGAAAAAGGAACAAATGGGTTTGGAAAACTTTGGGTTGAAATGGTTAACACAGAAAAAGAAAACATGGTATCAGAAGGTCTAATTTCTCAAGATAAATCTGGTGAACAATGGGAAATTATTCAAAGTGGAATAGACTATTTGTCTCAACATGCTAGTTGATTGATGTAGAAATGTAAAAATTATGCATCAAATTTCCTGTAAATATTACCGCTAAAGTATTACTTGTTATATAATTACTTTACAATTAATTATAATCAAAAATAGCTGGCTTACCATTAATTTCAATAAAAAGAACTTTACTTTTAACTTTTTGTTTTCCACTTAAGAAAATAACATCTAGACTTTTGAATTTTTGTTTATTAATTACTCTATCTCTAAATTTTCCAAAACTGAATGAATCACTTATCAAAAGAGTGGCAGTAACTTTTTTACAAACTCGTTTCACTTCTTTTAATTCATCAGGGTTATTTGAATTAAACAAATCTTTATAAATCCTTGATTTATCATCTCCATAATATGCAAGAATGTTTGCCGAATTCTTAAAATCATTTTTTTTGCATAAAGCAAAGAAATTTTCAACTGTCTCTTTAGCTTTAACTTCAGTTATTTGTGCAAATAAACTAGTACTAAATAATAATACTGATAAAACTATTGTACATGAAACTAAATACCTTTTATGCATAATCCTTGCCTCAATTATTCAAAAGTAAAATGTTTTATTTGTTCACCTTTTGTACCTAAATCTGTCATGGCATCAATACCAATTTGAAGATGCAAATCAACAAATTTACTAGTTACAGTCTTGTCAGATTCTTCGGTTTTTACACCTTCTGGAACCATTGGTAAATCAGAAACTAAAAGTAATGCACCTCGAGCTATCTGATTTGCGTATCCTACAATAAATACTGTTGCTGTTTCCATATCAATACCAATTGCTCCAATACGACGAAGATAAGCTTTAAATTCTTCGTCATACTCCCAAAGCCGTCTGTTTGTTGTATATACCACGCCAGTTCTATATTCAAGACTTTCTTGCAAAATTTTACTTGAAACAAATTTGTGCAACTTAAATGATGGTAGTGCAGGAACTTCAGAAGGCATATAATCCTTACTAGTACCTTCGCCACGTATAGCGGCAGTAGGTAGAATAAAATATCCTAGTTCAGTTTCTTTTTTTAATCCACCACACTTTCCAAGAAAGAGAACACCTTTGGGTCTCCGTGCAGTTAGTAAGTCCATAATGGTGGCAGCATTTGCAGAACCAATTCCAAAATTAATTATTGAAAGACCACTACTGTTTGTGGCCGTTTGCATTGGTCTCCCTTCTCCTTGCACATTACAATTAAATCTTTCAGCAAATTTTGTTACATAGTTATTAAAATTTGTTACCAAAATGTAATCTCCAAATTCATCAATCTGTGTTCCAGTATATCTTGGAAGCCAATTTTTCGCAATTTCTAATTTCGTTTTCATAGGTTATCAGTTTTATTAGTGAATCTATTTTCAATATATTTATCAATTCTTAAAGCTGCTACCGATATTAAATATCCAAGTATCGAGCCTAGTAACGCTCCAATAAAAATATCGGAGAAATAATGCACACCGACAATTGGACGCGAAAGAGCAACTAGTGTAGCAACAACAAATAGAGCAATTTTTAATTTAGGAAATAACCTACTAAAAAAAACTGCAGCAGCAAAATTATTTACTGCATGTGAAGATGGCATAGAATATGATTTAGTACAATTTACGAGAAGATTTACGTTCTCAATAACATTACATGGACGTACTCTCTCAAAAAATGGTTTTAACAAATGACTACTAACTTGATCGGATATTACAATTAATACTATAATACCAATTGCTGAAATTTTTCCAAGTCTGCCACCTTTTAAAATTGCTGTGAGCCAAAGTATAATAAAAGCAATAAACCAATTTTTAGGATCAGTAATAAATGGGAAAAACTTATCGAATAATGGATTGGAAATTGTTTGATTCAAGAACTTGAAAATGTATAAATCGATGTTGTATATTAAATCAGTCATTTGTTATAATTAAATTTTTTTATAAATTATTTCGATAGTATCTAGTATAAATAAAAAAAATAGAACAGTTAGATATTATTGCTGAAAGAATATAGTGAAAATAATTCCTATTCAGACTTTATTAACACGAATATAAATTAAAGTTAACAATTTCACTATTTAAATATATCTATTTGTAGCTTATTTCGTAATTTTGGAATGTAATGAAGAGTTTTTTTAAAAATAACAAGTTGGTTGAACAAATCTTGGAAGAGAATGATTTGACTAGGTTTAAATCATTTATAGATTATTCCTCATCTCCTTTTTTTCAATCTAAATTGGATGGAGAATTTCTCTATGTAAATCAAGCATTTGCAAAGTTTCTATCCTATTTCAGCAAGTCGGATTTATTAGAACTAAATCTGAAAAATGATCTGTTTTCGGACGTTGAAAAATGGAAATATTTTGTTGAACAATTAGAGATGAAAAACAGATTAGAGGATTTTGAAATTAATCTTTTTTCTAAATCTAGAGAAGTACTCTCTGCTAATATTGATGTTCGCATAGTTAAAGATGAGGATGGAGGCGAGAGTTATTTTGAAGGAATTGTTGCAAAAAGAATAATTGTAGATAATAATAAAGAATTAGAGAAAGAGCTTGAGGAACTGAGGGAAAAGGAAAAAACTGCAGCCTCACAAGTTAAAAAAGCTAACTATACTAAGAATGTAAAGAGTCAATATTTGGCAAACATGACTCATGAGATTAAAACCCCAATAAATTCTATTGTTGGATTTTTAACTTTAATTGAGCAAAAGCTATTTGATACCGAAGAGGAGCTTCATGACTTTGCACATAATGCACGTATTTCTGCCGACTCCCTTTTGGAAATTATTAATAATATTTTAGATATTTCCAGAATTGAAGCCGGTAAAGTGGAGTTGGATGAGATTGAGTTTAGTCTTCAAAAAGAGATTGAAAAAGCAAAAGCAATTGCTTTGCCTGCTGGCGGAAGAAGTAATATAGAAATTTCAACTAAGATTTCGGACAAAATAAGTTCAGAATTAATAGGAGATCCACTCCGTTATCGACAAGTTTTGATAAACCTTCTAAGCAACTCTGTAAAATATACTGAAGCTGGCAATATTGATATTGTAGTTGAGGTAGCTAAAGTTAGAGAGGCTAGCTGTACAATAAAGACAACAGTTAAAGATACTGGAAGTGGAATCCCAAAAGAGCAACTCTCCTTATTATTTAAACCATACACTCAAGTAAAAACTAAAAAGTGGAATAAAAAAGACGGATCTGGGCTTGGGTTAATGATTTGCAAAGAAATAGTAAAGCTAATGGATGGCGAGATTATTATCAAAAGTAAAGAGGGAAAGGGGACTATTGTTGAATTTACCTCTCTCTTTAGAACTACTAAGAATTTCCTACTTCCAGATAGTAAAAGTAATAAAGATAAAATTGATTTTTCTGATGATAAAGCAAAAAAGGTTGAAGCTACGGATAAAGAGGTAGTAGTTAATAAAGCTATTGAAAACGAACATGAAAGAAATGAAATTATAAAAGAAGAAAATAACGATAACAAAATTGCCATAAATGAAACCCCAAAGAATGGTGAAAGTACTAGTAGAGTGTCGGAAGAAGTGAACTCAGCTGATTTCATTGAAGAACCACGCTCTGATGTAAAACGTATTTTATTGGTTGAAGATAATCCAATTAGTCAGAAAGTTGAGCTTAAATTATTGAAAGAGAGTGGATATAATGTGGAAGCTGTCTCAAATGGTTTTGATGCCATTGAAGCAGTTAAAACGGGTAGTTTCAATCTTGTTTTAATGGATGTTGAAATGGCTGAAATGGATGGCTTGGAAAGCACCAGAAGAATTAGAACTTTAGAACCACCTATAGGAAAAGTTCCTATAATTGCCGTTACCGCTCATTCTAGTATGAAAGATAGAGAAAAATGTTTAGCATCCGGGATGGACGATTATATTGCCAAACCAATTAATATTAATTTTATGAAAATGACTATTGACCATTGGTTGTTGAAAGAAGTTGAAATTTAATTATCTTGTCTATTGAACGTTTTATTCATTAATGGAGGAAAAATGGAAGACTTTAACGAAATTAAGATGGATGATATTCCAGAACAACCTAAACCAATGGGTATGTTTGGGGAAATGTTTTCTAAAATGACTTCAGACATGAAGTTTCTTGGAATATTTTATATCATTTATGGTGTTCTTGCCTCACTCTCTATTATAGGCGCTATTATAGGAATTCCTCTACTGATTTCTGGTCTACGCTTACGTGAAGCTGCAGATGAGTTAAATTCATTTCGAGGTACAAATGATTCAAGTTATTTGCGTCGTGGATTTGAGCTTCAAGGTAAGTTTTTTAGAATTCAAAAAATTATAATTATTGTTGGAATAGTTATTACTGTTCTATATGTACTAGGTATTGTTTTCTTCTTAGGTTCATTTATTTCTGAGGCAGGTAATTACTAAAATTTTCTATTAGGTTCTCTTTATAATTTCAAATTTGATTTTGAAAAGAGAACCTTCGTTTTCTTTACTCTTTACAGTAATTTCTCCCTTATGTAAATCAACTATGTTTTTAACAAGTGCAAGCCCTAATCCCAAGCCCTCGTAGTCTCTAGAGTATCCCTCGCTTCCCTGTCTAAAATCTTCAAAAATAGAATTTAGTTTTTCTTTATTAATACCAATTCCAGTATCTTTAATAGAAATAACTGCGTATTTAAGATTGTTAACTGTTTCTGTTTCAAGCGCTACAGATATACTTCCATTTTTAGTATAGGTGATAGCATTTTTTAATAATTGAGATACTACTTCAGTGATGAAATATTCATCAGCATAAATACAGATGTTTTTTTCATTGCATTGTGTAGTTACTTCCAACCCACGATCATTATACAAATCACCATATAAATCACTATAGGAATCAACAACCTTGTAAATGATTTTATTTAAATCTATCCTTTTCCAATTGGGTTTCGGTTTCAAATTTTCTAGAACTGAGTAATCTAATAATACTTTCAGCGTATTTAAAAGTCTTTTGCCACTTGATGTAATTGAATTAGCCATATGCTTTAAATGCTCATCTTTAATCTCTTCCTCAAGAATACTTGAAAATCCTAACATACCTACTAAAGGGGTTCTGAGTTCATGACTCATATTTGCAAGGAAAAGTCCCTTTATTCTGCTCAACTCTTCTGCTTGCTCTTTAGCTAATTGAAGCTCTGATTCAACTTTCTGACGTGCTCTCAAATCATAGATTAATGCAAAAATATAGAGTTCACCCTCTATTAATATAGTTTTACTAGAATTTTGTACAGGAATTTTATTGCCATCTTTACGTATTAAAGTATTTAGTGACATTCTAACACTGAATTCATGTTCTCCATTTTCTTGAGATTGAAAATAGTTTTTCTGAATTGTTTCCTTAGAGGGTTGTAAAAGCACAGTTTGATTCATTCCAATCAACTCATCAAGAGAGTATCCAAAGAGGAAGCAACCTGCTGGATTTGAATCAATAATCTCTCCAGATTCAAGACTTACTAAAATTATGGCTTCTGGACTACTTTGAAAAATTGATTGAAATCGATTCTCGCTCTCAAGTAATGCGGCTCTCGACCTTTCATTTAATGATTTCTCTTCATTAAGTTCATCCACTTTTGTTGTTAATGATAATTTAAGTTTACTATTAGCAATAGCTAAATCACGTTGAAGTTCTCCTATTGTTAAATGAGTTTTAATACGGGCAAAAGTTTCAACCTTATTTATTGGTCTTGCAATAAAATCTACAGCCCCTGCTTCCAAGCCCATTTTAACATGCTCTGGAGTTCTTAATGAACTTACAAAAATAACAGGAATGTTTTTAGTAAGGTCGTCATCCACTATTAGTTTGCAGAGTTCAAATCCATTAATAACTGGCATGTGCACATCTAATAAAATGATATCTGGTTTAACACTTTTTATTATGGGCAAACAATATCTAGAATCATTTTCAGTAATTACTATATATTCTTTAGAGAGAATTCTTTGAAAATATTTTTAATTTATCTCTTCATCATCTACAATAAATATTATTTTTTGTTGTCTAGCCGTTTTCATTGCTTTATCAATTAAGTGTAAATTTAAAATTTAATTTCTCTAAATTATTTTCGAAAATGATTTGTGAATATTTAGAGAAAAATTAAAAAAATATTGTATTTTATAGATTAAATCAAGAAAGGTTTATAATTATGCAGGAAATAAGTGAACTAGGTAAGAAAACACTCGATGAATTTAAGAATATAAAGAACTTGCCATCAATTCCAAAAGTAGTTTTAGAAGTTAACGAAATGCTACGAAATCACAGTGGAGATATTGCTCGTTTAACAGAGATTGTCGGAAAAGACCAAGGATTAACCACCAAAATACTTGCCGTTGCTAATTCGCCATTGTATGGATTACCTCGAAATGTTTCTTCTTTGGAATTTGGTATTATGTTACTCGGCATAGGAGAAATCTCTAATATAGTTACGGCACTATCTCTTGCTAGTGTTGTAAAAGGAAATGAAATTAAAGATTTTGATTACATGGAGTTTTGGACACACTCTATGCTAGTAGCAACTGCATCCAAAGATATTGCAAAGCGGTTAGGTTTTCCTGAAATAGCAGGAGATGCTTTTGTAGCAGGTATGCTTCATGATGTGGGAATACAATTAACAGCAAGATATTTTCCTGAACAATTCAAAAGAATAATTGAGATGGTTAACCAAAATGGTGTCTCTTATTATAAAGCTGAAATGGCTGTTTTAGGTGTAACACACGAGGCAATTGGACATTATTTAATAACTAAATGGAATTTACCTGGAAATTTAGGTGAAGTTCTAGAATATCATCATAATCCCTCTAAATTAGAGAAAGAGAATATTACATTAAATATTATTCACTTAGCTGATATGATGACAAAATTATTTGATATTGGAAATTTTATTTGGGATACTGGAGCTAAGTTAGATGAATCTGTAATTTCAACTCTTAAATTTTCAGATAAAGAAGAGATAGATGAATTTATAGAGGAGTATTTTGAGGTTTTCCAAGATACTGCCGATAGTATAAAGTTGTAAATAAGAGGAATTATGTATTCTATTTTTTCAACAGAAATTATTGTTCGTCCCGATGATATTGACATGAACAATCATGTTCACTTTTCAAAATATTTAGATTATTTTCTAGCTGCTCGCTATGACCAAATGGGAAGATGCTATAAACTTTCCATGGAAGAATTCCTTGAAATGGGTTTCAATTGGGTTGCGTCTAATATGAGCATTAATTATAAGAGAGCTTTAAAACTTGGTGATGTTGCTGTTGTAAAAACGCAAGTAGATTCTTATAGTGGAGCTCAAATAAAAGTAAATTTTTGGATCTACAATAAATCTACAGAGAAACTGATAGCAGATGGTTTTGGTAATTTTACATTGCTTAACATTAGTAATCTAAGGCCAGCTCGAATTCCTAAAGAAATTATTGATAAGTATTTAATTTAGTAGCGTGCTAATTTAAAACGCTTATTTTTTCTATCCCCTTAACTTTATTATAATATTTTCTTATCTTAGATTTAATACTTAATACTTAATACTTAATACTTAATACTTAATACTTAATACTTACAACAAGATTTCCAGTGAAAAAATGCATTATAATAATAGGACTTCTTCTCGCAATATCACAGTTGTTTGCTCAAGAAGGAACAGACTCTAGTAATTCTAGAAAAATTGAGTATGCATACTACCCAATGGCATTTTATACTCCAGAAACACAATTTGCTGTTGGTGCTGGTGGTTTAGTATATACCAGATTGGGTTTTGAAAAAGACTTACAGCCCTCCAAAGTACAACTCTCAGCTTATTATACAACCAACAATCAATACTCAATTTCGGCAATGCCAACTTTATACTTTGGAGGTACTGCCAAAGTAATAAGTGAATCAAAATTTATTTATAGTAAGGAGATTTCTAAATTTTATGGTATTGGGAACAATACTCCAGAAATAGAGAACCCTGAATATGAAATTAATCTTTTTAGATTCTATACAGAACTTGGTTACGAAACAAGCTTGCTAAGAAAACTACACATAGGATTTATTTATGAGTACACAAATAATGATATAACTGATAAACGTAAGAATCTCGAATTAATTAATAATGAAGTAGTAGGCTCTAATGGTGGACATACTTCGGGTTTTGGTTTATTGCTAATTGTTGATCATCGCGATAATATTTTCTTTCCTACTAAAAATGGATTTTTTAAAGTACGCATGATTTTTATGGGCACTGATTGGGGTAGTGATTATACATACAACAGATTAGTAATGGATTTTAGAAGGTATCATGATTTAGGAAAATCAAATATTATTGCTGGACAAGTTTATCTAGAAAGCACTTCAGGAAATGTTCCTTTCTTTAAATTGCCTGCTCTTGGTGGTTCCAATAAAATGAGAGGATACTTCTTAGGTCGGTATAGAGATGAATCATATTTAACATGGCAAATAGAGTACCGTAAAATAATTTGGAGCCGTATTGGAGCCGTGGCCTTTTTCGGGATGGGTGATGTTGCTACTAAATTTAGTCAGTTTGACTTATCAGAATTTAAATATTCTTATGGAGTAGGATTGCGTTATGTTTTTGATGAAAAAGAGAGATTGAATGTTCGCATGGATATCGGTTTTGGAAAGAATACAAGCGGTGTCTATTTCTCTTTAGAAGAAGCTTTTTAAGAAAGACAAAAACGATTAAAATTTTTGAAGTCATTGTGAGCATCTTTTTGCGAAGCAATCTACAGTATATTGCTTTCTCATTCAAAAAGAACTCCTCCCAATTACAAAACAATTTCAAATATTATTACAAATCCCATCAGGTGTATCTCTATAATAAATATATGTTCGAGAGTTAAATTTTTCTATTTTATAATTAGTTTCAGCTCGCTCAACAAATTCTGATTCTGGACTATAATCCAATTCCTTAAATCCATTTAACTTGTGAAATATTTCTGCTTTCCCAAATAGAGTTCCTCCAAGTATGCATTCATCTAAATGGATTTTCTTAGTTTTATCATTTTTATCTTTTACGAACTCATTACCTATTATTTTAGCTGGACTATGTAACAAGTCAGTATTCTCATTTTTTGTTAAATACTTAACTCTTAGTTCCAAATGATTTTCTAAATATTCATCATCACTTCCAATAAATGTTATAAATTCCCCATGGCAATTTTGCATTCCAATATTCATTGAGTATGCTGCGCCTCTATTTTTATGATAGAAATATCTAATGTTTGAAAACTTATTTAGATAACTCTTCACAAGGGATAAGGTCTCATCACTGCTTCCATCATCAATAATTAGTAATTCCCAATTTTTATATGTTTGATTAAGTACAGAATCAATTGACCGCTTTAAATAATTTTCACGATTATATGTGGGCAAAACTATTGATAGTAAAGATTTGCACCTCTTTTCAGTTGGCATGTATTAAATTCACTTTCTAAAAAACAGACTTACTAAGTACGGTTTTTATATATTTTGGTTTGTGTTAATTTAGTATTGAACAAAAATAATAATAAAGTTAGAAAGAGTAACATAAATCTAAAATCTTACAACTAGAATCTAGAAACTATGAAAATACTTGTAGCAAATTGGCGGTGCATAAAAAATCCAGAAATGGGTGGAGCTGAAATTCACTTTCACGAAATATTTAAACTTATTGTTAAAATGGGGCACGAGGTCACACTTGTTGTGCATTCATTTGCCGATGCTAAGGCAGAAGAAACAATTGACGGAATAAAAATACATAGAGTAGGAAGTAAGTTTGTTTTTAAATATGCTTTTAAGTGGTTTTATAAAAAACAATTAGCTAATAATAATTATGATATAATAGTTGATGATATTTCTAAAATTCCAATGGAAATTCCAAGGTATATTCATAAACCAATAGTTGGAATTGTTCATCACATACACGGCAATACGTTATATAAAGAGATACCCGCATATATGGCTTATTATATTTCTTATTGCGAAAAGCAAATTCCAAAGTATTATAGCAAAACTCCCATTTTTACTGTGTCTCAAAGTACAAAAAATGAATTAATTGAAATGGGTCAGCCAGAAGGTAAAATTGATTTTCTCTACAATGCAATTGACCAAGAGCTATTTGAAAAAACAAAAGTAAATAGATCAGAAACTCCACTTCTCGTTTATGTTGGAAGAATAAAACGATATAAGCAAGTTGAGCTGGTTGTTGATGTCCTTCCCAAATTAAAAGAGAAATATCCAGATATTGAATTACACATTGGTGGTACAGGAGATCATACTGAGGAACTAAAAAAATATGTTGAGGATAAAGGATTATCAGATGCAGTTAAGTTTTTAGGGTTTTTGTCCGAGGATGAAAAAGCGGAATTGCTTGGGAAAGCTTGGGTGTTTGTAACAATGGCAATGAAAGAAGGCTGGGGTATTACAGTTATTGAAGCAAATGCTATGCATACTCCCGTTGTTGGTTCAGATGTGCCTGGACTTAGAGATTCAATACAACATGGCAAAACTGGATATTTAGTTAAAATTGGAAATGAAGCAGAATTGGTTTTTCCCGTACCTGATCTTATTGATGAATTGATAAGCCCTGAACAACTCA
>CBDUTO010000031.1:0-37355 GCA_965370315.1 uncultured Melioribacteraceae bacterium | reverse complement strand
ATTTAGAATTAAAACAAGTGAAATTAGTAAAATACTAACCTTGTAAATTACTTTAAGAATATTAACAACTTTTTCATTCTTAATTAAGCTCTTAAATAGTTTGTTTTTCATTGCCCAATAAATACCAAAGTAAGAAAGAAATGTTAATCCGAGAAGAAGAGCACGTTCAATATTTGTATCACTTCCAGTATTAACTTTTAACTCCTTAACCAAAAACAAAATCATAAAAACGAAAAGTCCAGATTTTAATCTTGGATCCATTATCTTAAGTAAAATAACTAGCAAAGGAATTAGCATTAATACCTTTATAAAACCTTCAAAAGTAGAGGCAGAATCTGTAGTTACTGATAAAAAAAGAAGAAAGAGCATAAGAGAGATTGCTACAGGTCTACGTAATAACGATTGTGCTCTATCAATTGTTGGGCTATCATCTTCAATTTTATTGCTATAATATTTTAAGGTCAATGTAAAAGAGAGGAATAATAAAAATATTAAAACTCCAGTTGGAATTTTGTTTTCATAATATTCATAGAAATTGTATAATGAGCTTTTATAAGTCGATGCTAAGTCAGTAATTTGTATTGTACTAATGCTTGTGCTTGAAGTGTCGGAAAAGAGATTCCACAATGGATATGAATTTCTCTCAAATGCTTCTCGTTGCTTAGAAAATATAAGGTCTTTAAAAGTTATTAGTTTTGTTTCAATTATAATATTCTTATTAGAGAAACCACTTTGAATACTTAGCAGATCGCTAGACTCTTTATAAAGTATAGCTAGACTTGCTTTAATCTCTTTTTCTAAATTATTTACGGAATTTAATAAGTCAGTTGGAATTTCTTTTTCACTATCTCGCTGCTTTGTGTACCTCCAAGTTTCAAGCATGGTTTGAAAAGTCTCTTTTTCATTCTCTAATATTTTTGTTCTTTCTGATATTATTTTAAGCGATAGCCCTAAGTTTTTTTGAAGAGATACCCACCGATGATTAGTATTACGTAATTGAACTGAATTATAATTATTAACTCTTGCTGAATCTGAAATAGCGTTCAGCTTATCAAATTCTTTTTCGAATGAATTTAGCATTCTCTGAGCAGCTGTTATCATCGAAGCACTCAAAATACCACTTTTTTGTTGAACTAAAAATGATGTCGCATTTTCTATTTGAACTGGAATTTCGGAAGGTTTGTAAAACGTAACTGCGGTTGAATCATCTTGTGCAAATAACAATTGAGACTGAATAACAAGAACGACTAAAATTACTACAAAATTAATATATTTTTTCATATTTTTTTTCTATTTAGAATTTATCACACAAAATAATAAATTTTAACACTATATATTTTCAACAATTAATTTGTAATTATTTTCAGACTATCTCTTAACTTCTTAAGTGAATCTAACTCTGAATTTAATCCTTTTATCTCAATCGACTTTTCTGATTTTTCAATTAAAAGGCTATCAATAATTATATCATTTTTAGAATTATCTTTTGATGGTTCCTTCTGTTCTGAACAAGAAAGAAAGGCCACACCCAATAAGAGTGGGATGAAAATGGTAATTTTTTCTTTAAATAAATTTTTCATACTATATCCTCAATTTTTGCATTTACAAGTTTAACCAATTCTAATGGATTTAGTTTTATTTGCGTTCCTCTAACTCCAGCACTAATATATATTTCATCAAATAACTCAATGGTTTCATCAATAAATACTGGGAATGTTTTTTTTAATCCAATAGAAGTGCATCCACCTTTAATATATCCGGTAAGTGGGAGTAGCTCTTTCTCTTTAATCATATCAATTTTCTTAACACCACTAGCACTTGCTGCCTTTTTTAGATTCAAAGACTCATTGCCTGGTATAACGAAAACAAATAATTCATTATTATTAGAACGAGCAATTAGTGTTTTGTATACTGCTTCAGGTTCGGCTTTAATTTTACGAGCAACTGATACTGCATCAATTTCCTCAAGACTAAATTCGTAGTGGAATAATTGGAAATTAATGCGATTAGCTTCGAGTATTCTTATTGCGTTTGTTTTTTTCATACTAAAACAAAGCCACTAATTCACTAATTAAAAAACAATTCGTGAATCAGTGGCTAGCTTTTATTTTTGTTCTATTATTAAATCTGCGAGAATAAATCCAGTCTCTTCAAGTAGCGGATCATCCACACGGAGGTTTTCTTTTTTAACTTCATCTTTTTCGTAGATAACTAAATTCTCTTTTTCAATACGCTCATTTTCACGCTTATCTTTGCGAGCTTCATTCTCATCCCGCTCTTGTTGACGTACATCTTTATTAAGCGAATATTTGTTTTTCTCTTTACGTGTATTATAATCAGCAATATCTTCATTTAAATAGAAAAACTCTAAATTATCTGCTATTCTCAATTTATGCTTTTTAAGTAGAGTTGGAAAGTATGGTGATAAATCATCATACTTTGTAAAATTTGTTGTCGCAATTTGATCCCATTTTAATGCACTTGGGCGTGAAGCTTCACCAAACTCATTTCTTGGAATTGCTGGGAATTCAACTTCAGGAATTACGCCGAGCTTCTGTGTACTGCTTCCAGTAATTCTATAAAACTTTGCAATTGTAATTTTCAACTTTCCAAGTTCGTTATCTTTAGTTGGCATAAATCTATTCAAATCAATTAAGTTCTGTACAGTTCCCTTTCCAAAACTTTGCTCTCCAATAACAATTCCTCTTCCATAATCCTGAATTGCTCCTGCAAAAATTTCTGACGCTGATGCACTATATCTATTTATCAAAACTGCTAATGGTTTATCTGAAAACAACTCTTTGTTTGGATCTTCATCAACTTCAATTTTTCCATTGGAACTTTTTACTTGAACGACAGGCCCTTCTTTTATAAATAATCCAGTTAACTCAACAGCTTCTTGGAGCGAACCACCACCATTATTTCGCAAGTCTATTATTATTCCATCAACATTTTCTTTTTCCAATTCTGCAATTAATTTCTTCACATCGCGAGTTGTACTTTTGTATTCAGGATCACCTTTACGTTGGGCCTCAAAATCGATGTAGAAAGCTGGTATGTCAATTACACCAAGTTGAAAAACTGCACCTTCTTCTTCAACTTTAATAATTTTTGAACTTGCCGCTTGTTCTTCCAATTTTATTTTATCTCTCACCAATATCAGCTCTTCAGTAGGCATATCAAGAGTTGCATCAGCTCTAAGAATTGCTAAGCGAACTACTGTTCCCTTCTTTCCACGAATTAGTTTAATTACATCATCCAAACGCCATCCTACAATATCAACCATTTCACCCTCATCACCCTGAGCAACGGCTACAATTCTATCATTTTCAAAAAGGTCTTCGCTTTTTGCTGCTGGTCCTGCTGGAATAATTCGTGCAATGGTTGTGTAATCATCCTTCGACATTAATGACGCACCAATTCCTTCAAGAGTAAGCGACATAGAAATGTCAAAATTCTCAGAAGTTATGGGAGAGAAATAACTTGTGTGCGGATCAATTGCACTAGAAAATGCGTTCATGTAGAGTTGAAAAACATCTTCTTCTTTATATTGTAGTATAATTTTGTGAAATCGCTTATAACGATTCATCAATGTTTCAGAAGTCTTTTCCCATTCTTCTTTTTTTAACTTTTTATTGAGTGCATCATTTTTTAATCTTTTTCTCCAGATATCGTTTAGTTCTTCATCGCTAGTCACCCATTCAGCATTTTTGCGCTTTGGTTCAAAACTCTCTTCAATTGAGTAATCAAATTCCTCTTCCAATCTATTAATTACAAAATCAATTCTTGAATGCATTCTTGATTTGTATGTATTAAAAATATCGAATGGTACTTTAAGATTGCCTTGCTTTATAAAATCATCAAGCGAATAACGATACGTTTCATATTTATCCAAGTCAGATTTTAAAAAGTATATTCTATTATAATCTAGAGCCTTGAAATAATTATCAAAAATCACCGATGAAAGTGAATCGTTAAGATCAACTTTTTTATAGTGATATCTAGTAAGAAGTGTAGTAACAATTTGATCGACCTTAGCGTGAAATTTATTTGGAGTAAGCACCTTGAATGTATCTATTACAACACTATTCTCAGCAAAGTGATCTCCAGTTTGTGCTGATATATTTAAAGAAAAAGTAAAAATCAGAATTAGAAGAATCATTTTTTTCATATGTTTAATTTTCCATTTATTTAAAAGTTAAGTTGTAAACAAATAAATAGAATATTTGTTTCCTAGTATTCTTTTTTATTTATGCATGAATTTAATTATTTTTTACGACTATTGAGATTAAATTGTAGTTATAAGCAGATAGCAAGGAAATGAAATGAATATTGATGCACTTCAAAAATATTGTTTAGCGAAAAAAGGAGTTTCAGAAAGTTTTCCTTTTGATGAAGAAACTCTTGTCTTTAAAGTAGCAGAAAAAATGTTCTGCCTAATAAACTTAACTCCTCCTTGGAGTACGAATCTAAAGTGTGATCCAGAAAAGGCGATTGAACTAAGGGAAGAGTATGAAGAAATCATTCCAGGATTCCACATGAACAAAAAGCATTGGAATACGATTGATCTTCATGGAACTTTGAACGATTCATTAATTGAAGAACTAATTGATGATTCATATAATCTTGTAGTTGCCGGATTACCTAAGAAGGTTAGAGTTGAATATACATTATTAAAATAGATTTTCTAACTAAATGAATTTAAATTTAAAAAATTGCTTGTTATGAGTTAAGATTCACAACAAGCAATATTATTTAGTTGTTTTTTTTCGGTTCAACTGTAAAGAGTAAATCACCTTTAATAATTAGATCACCAGACTCTAAAGAAATATCTTTAAGTACACCATCAATTGGCGCACCAATATTATTCATCATTTTCATAGCTTCTACAATTACAACTAGATCACCTGCTTTAACTTCATCACCTATTTTCTTTTTATATTCCACTATCATTCCAGGAATAGCTGAAGTAACTGCTCCAGTAGATTCATTCTCTGATCCACTTTTTTTCTTTTTCTTTTTCTTTCCATTTTTAGCTTTTGCTGAAACACGATTATCTGGTATCTCTACAACAAATTTTTCACCATCAACAAATACTTCCATTTGGGTCATACCAGTTTTAGCTTGGTTATTTGCCGTTAGTTCACCAGAGAGTGCTTTTGCCACGAGCTCATCATCTCTTTTCACATCTGCAAATGTTTTTGGAATCACATCTTTTGGAATAGGAGCAAGGTCATATTTCCATTTAAGAAAACGCTTACCAGTTACAGGATATAAGGCAACAATTAACTCATCATCAATGTTTTTAGCTAAATCTTTCACATCTTCTTTAATTTTTTCCATCTCGGGTTCTAAAACACTACCTGGACGACAACTAATAGGTTCTTCCCCTCTTGGATAATCCTTCAAGGCTTTTTTACGAACTTCTTCATTTATTGGAAGGGTTGTTTTTCCGTATAATCCGTAACATAAATCTTTTACTTCTTCTGTTATTTTAGAATACTCACCTTCATATGAATCAAATAAAACATTATTTACTGTTTGAACGCCAACTATTTGGCTTGTAGGTGTTACTAGAGGAATCATTCCAAGATCTTTTCTTACTTTTGGAAGCATTCTGAATACTTCATCCAATTTATCTAGAGAATCCATTTGTTTTAATTGATTAATTAAATTTGAAAGCATTCCACCTGGCGTTTGATGTAATATTACATCAATATCTATTATTGAGTTTTTAGGATTATTTGCAAGATGCTTATATTTTGGAATAACTTCTTCCATCTTAGCACTTATTTCAGAAAGCTTTTTAATATCTAAACCTGTATCTCTATTTGTTCCCAAAAGTGAAATAACAAGAGGCTCTACAGCAGAGTGAGATGTGCGATATGCATATGGAGACATACAAGTATCAACAATATCAACACCAGCTTCAATTGCTTTAAATATTGCCAAATCACCCATTCCAGAAGTAAAATGTGTATGCAAATTAATAGGAGTATCAGTAATCTTTTTTATTTCTGAAACTAAATTATAGGCATCGTATGGGGAAACTAATCCAGCCATATCTTTTAGGCAAATAGAATCAACACCAAAATTTACTAATTCATTTACTTTTCCTAAATAGTACTCAATATTATAAACTTCACCACCTAACCGAGGTTCAGTTAATGTATAACATACTGTCCCTTGGAAATGCTTACCATTTCTTTTAATCACTTTTGCAGCTGTTTCAAAGTTTCTGTAATCATTAAGTGCATCAAAACATCTAAAGATATCCATCCCGTTATCACAAGCTCTTTGAACAAAACTTTCAACAACATCATCGGAATAATTTCTATACCCAACAATATTTTGCCCACGTAGCAGCATAAAGAAAGGAGTTTTAGGCATATATTTTTTAAGTGTTTTTAGTCTTGCCCATGGATCTTCATTTAAGTAACGATGCATTGTATCAAATGTAGCTCCGCCCCAAGTTTCAATTGCATGAAACCCAACTTCATCCATCATTTCTGCCATAGGTATCATATCCTCTGTTCTGCCTCGTGTAGCAAAAAGAGATTGATGACCATCCCGGAAGCTCAAGTCCTGAATTTTAATTGGATTATCTGCTGGGGGTCTATTGGCATCATAATTTATTTTTGTCATTTCCACAGCATTATGTTTATCGTATTTCATAATTTTTTCCATTTTAAATGTTTACATTCTTAGTCTAAAATTTCCGGGAACTCTACCTTTTAATTGCAAGAAACCCCGTCTATTCATAATTAGTAATTTATTCATTCTTCGCCAACCAAGGCATTTTCCTTCTCCATTTTCACATTCATTTTCTAACTGAATGTAACAACTTACTGCTATGGCTGCTGCTTTTGCTTTTTTCTCTCTGTTAGTCATAATTCCTACTTTATTGTGGAATATTACCATGTTTTTTTGCTGGTAACATTTCTGTTTTAGTAATCATTATATTTAATGCTTGTATCAAACGTTGTCGAGTTTCTCTTGGTAATATTACATCATCAATATATCCTCGTTCAGCTGCTAAATATGGTACACTAAACGCATCTTCATACTCTTTAATTTTTTCATTTGTTTTTGCAACTTTATCTTCTGCTTCACTAATCTCTTTACGATAACTAGAAAGTACTTCCACTGCACCTTTTGCTCCCATAACTGCAATTTCAGCTGTTGGCCATGCAAAAGTCATATCTGTACCTAATTGATTAGCACTCATAGCCAAATAAGCACCACCATAATCTTTTCTAACTATAACCGTAAACTTTGGAACTATTGCTTCAGAATAACTCCATAAAAGTTTTGCCCCATGTCTGATAATTCCATTCCACTCTTGATTGACTCCAGGCAAATATCCAGGTACATCCACAAAAGTAATAAGAGGAATATTAAACGCATCACATGTTCTAATAAATCTACTAATTTTATCAGAAGCATCAATATCAAGGCAACCTGCAGATATCATAGGCTGATTTGCAATAATTCCAACAGAATAGTTATTCAATCGTGCAAATCCAACTATTGCATTTGTTGCAAAGTGTTCATGCACTTCAAAAAATTCTCCATCATCAACAACTTCTTCAATTATAGTTTTCATATCGTACGGAAGTTTAGGATCGTCTGGAATTAAAGTATCCAAAACTGTACAACTACGTTCTGGATCATCACCTGTCTGCATTTGAGGAGGTTCTTCCATATTGTTATTAGGTAAATAGTCTAACAATTCTTTAATCTGATCAAGTGCATCACTATCATCTTCACAAGCAAAATGTGCGTTTCCACTCTTTGTATTGTGAACCATAGCACCACCAAGTTCTTCAAATGAGGTCTCTTCGCCAGTTACAGTTTTTATTACATAAGGGCTAGTTATAAACATATGGCTTGTTTTTTTAACCATAAATACAAAATCTGTCATTGCTGGAGAGTAAACAGCACCACCAGCACAAGGTCCCATTATTGCAGAGATTTGAGGAATGACCCCAGAAGCCCGAGAATTCCTAAAGAATATATCACCATAGCCTTTTAATGCATCAACACCTTCTTCAACTCTGGCACCACCAGAATCATTTAGACCAACAATAGGCACACCAGCTTTGAGTGCCAAATCCATTATTTTACAAATTTTTGTAGCGTGCATTTCTCCTAAAGATCCACCTCTAGAAGTAAAATCTTGAGAAAATGCAAATATTGGTTTTCCATTAACTAAGCCATGCCCAGTAATAACACCATCAGATTCAATTTGGACATTCTCCATTCCAAAATTTGTTGACCTATGAGATACAAAAGCATCTAATTCTTGAAAGGACTCTTCATCAAATAAATAATCAAGTCTTTCACGTGCTGTTAACTTTCCTTTTGCCTGTTGCTTTTCTACTCGGGTTTTTCCTCCCATTTCGGCAACTTTCTCTCTCTTTTTTTCTAAATATTCTAGTTTCTCAGAAGTTTTCATTTAATATTCTTTTATTAGTTAAAAATTTTGTTAATTAATTTTATTGTATTATTTAATTTGAATTTATTTTACTATTAGAGTAAGATTAACTTCTATGTGATTTTTTTCACATTGGTTTCTAAAAAAAGTCTATTGACTATAATAAGCTAATTTTTCAAATTGTAATGTTATATCAATACGACTCAGTTTTATCTCATTAGGTACTTTTAAGGGAACTGATGTGAAATTTAATATTCCTTTTATTCCAGCGTCTACTAACATATTTGCGCCTTCCTGAGCATTTCTATCTGGAGTAGCTATAACCCCTAATATAATTTTTTCCATTTCTATAATCTCAGTAATTCGCGTTACAGAATAAGTTTTGGAACCTAAAATTGTAGTATTAATTTTTTGTGGTTCAACATCAAAAGCCGCAACAACCTCAAAACGGGTTTCATGATCCTTGAAAAAAGACAAAATTGCACTTCCTAAATTTCCTATTCCAACGAGAGCTACTCTAATATGAGAATCTAAATTTAATTTTTCTTTAATTTTAGCTACTAGCTCAGCAATTCCATATCCTATGGCAGGTGCCCCAGTATATCCTGTTCCCATAATATCTCTGCGTACTTGCGCTGAAGAGTTATTAGCAAGTTCAGCCAACTCGTACGAGTGAATATTTGTTCTATTAAGGGCTTTTAATTCCATCAAAATAACTTGATATAAAAGTAAACGCTCTATTGTTTTATCAGATAAATCCATTACACTCACTATTTTAGCATTGTGATTTTTTTCACAGATAAAAATATGAAAATTACTCAAGTTATGCAAAATATAATTTATTTATTTTTAGAGAAACTGCATGTATATTTATGTAGCATGCATTTATATTTACAGCAAAAATTATTTATCAATTATTTTCAATTTCATTTCCATGCAAACTCCTTAAATAGCTTCAATACGAGGTAAACAGTTATCCATAATTTCAACTTGGAATAATTTATAATCTGTTAATTAAAATTTATACTGAGTTTTTTGATCTAGGGAAAGACACTTTTTTTCTGATTCGATGAGCATACTGTTACCATGGACTGTAATCTTTGCGAGCAAATCCGCATAGTTAGAGCAAGTTATTGCAACAACTTAGAACCAACTACATTAAGAGATTTTCCCTCTAGAAAGGCTTTCACATTATCCACAGCACCCTTCATTAACCTTTTACGAGCTGCAAGTGTTGCCCAAGCAATATGAGGAGTAATTATACAGTTTTTTGCTGAAAGCAATTGATTGCTTTTTTGAGGCGGTTCTGTTGATAAAACATCCAATCCAGCACCAGCTATTTTGTTTGAATTGAGGGCTTTTGACAAATCAGATTCATTTATCAATCCCCCACGTCCAGTATTTATAAAGTAAGAAGTAGGCTTCATTAAGTTTATCAGTTCACTATTTACAAATTGATTATTCTCATCAGTTAGTGGAGTATGGAGTGAAACAACATCGCTCTCCTCAAATATTTTTGTAACTTCAACTTGAGTTGTATAATTCGGTGATTTTGTTAACGCACTTCTGTTATTTATTAGAACTTTCATTCCAAAAGCATTTGCAATTTTTGCAACGGCTTTCCCAATTTTTCCAAACCCTATAATGCCCATGGTTAAACCATTTAGTTCAATTAATGTAGATTTTGTAAAACTGAAATCCTTTGAATTTTCCCAATCTCCATTTTGCACCGATAAATTATGAATTCCAACATTCATTGTAAGTTCAAGTAAAAGCGAAAATGTTAATTGTGCAACCGAGTTTGTGCTGTAGGCTGGTACATTTGTAACAACAATACCATTTTCTGTAGCTGCTTTAGTATCAACCACATTGTATCCTGTAGCAAGAACTCCAATATATTTTAGTTTTGGTAATTGTGAAATTATATCTGATGATATTACTGTTTTATTTGTAATAATAATTTCAGCTTCTTTGCATCTATTAACAACCAAATCAGCTTCAGTTCTATCATAAACTTTAATTTTTCCAAATACTTCCAATTCATTCCAAGACAAATCACCAGGATTGAGAGTTTGCCCATCTAAAACAACGATGTTCATTTTTTTCCAAATTATTAATGCAAAATATAAATAATCTTAACTTTTATTCTTAATATTCAAAAATCTTACCTAATTTTGGAATTAAAAATATCGGCACACTATATTTTTATATTTATCAATAATAGAGAAAGGAGTAAAAATTGAGAGATTCTGAAGTAGCATTAAATCAAAATTCACTAGTAAAATATTTACGCAAACCAGCAATTGAATTTACACGGCACGACATAATCAGATATATTGAAGAGAATGAAATTGAGCAAGTTAATTTTCACTATGTAAATGAAGATGGAAAATTAAAAACACTAAATTTTGTAATTACATCTCTTGCTTATTTAGAATCAATATTATCAACAGGAGAGCGTGTTGACGGCTCAAGTCTATTCTCATATATAGATGCCTGCACAAGCGACTTATATGTAATTCCTCGATTCAAAACTGCTTTTGTAAATCCTTTCTCTGAAACCCCAGCTATTAATCTTTTTTGTTCTTTCTATACTAAAGATGGACATCCATTACCTAGCGCCCCAGAAAATATTTTGCGAAATGCTAGTCGTAATTTCACTAAAGCTACTGGATATAAAATTAAAGCCCTAGGAGAATTAGAGTATTATATTATTGCTGATGAAGAGATTAATAAGGATTATCCAGCCGATGACCAAAAAGGATATCATGAAGCAACTCCTTTTGCGAAGTTTGAATTTATACGGACTGAGGCAATTAGAACACTAGCTCAATGTGGTGGGAAAATTAAATATGCACATTCAGAAGTTGGCAGTTTTACGACTGAAGATAAATACTTTGAGCAGCACGAAATAGAATTTAATCCAGTGGACGTTGATGAAACAGCTGATCAATTAGTTCTGGGAAAATGGATCTTGCGAAATCTGGCTTATAAGTATGGCGTTGATATTAGCTTTGCTCCAAAAATCACAGTAGGCAAGGCTGGTAGCGGGCTGCACATTCATTATATGGTTGTTGATGAACACGATAATAATCTTATGATTGAGAATGACAAATTAAGTCCAATTGCATTAAAAACTATTGCTGGAATTTTAGATAAAGCAAAAGCCTTAACTGCTTTTGGGAATTCAATCCCAACATCATATTTTCGTCTGGTTCCTCATCAAGAAGCACCTACAAACATTTGTTGGGGGGAAACAAACCGATCAGCGTTAGTAAGAATTCCACTTGGATGGACACTAAAAACAGAAATGATAAAAGATGCTAATCCAATGGAAATAGCTAAAGTTCCTTACATACCAGGAAAGCAAACCGCTGAGTTCCGAGTGCCCGATGGCTCAGCTGATCTTTATCATCTTCTTGCAGGAATGGTTATGGCTATGCAACATGGAATTGAAATGGAAGATGGATTGGAATTTGCTGAAAAACTTAAAATTGAAGTAAATCTTTTTGAGAATGAAGAACTAATAAATAGCCTACAACAGCTACCTACTTCATGCTTTGAGTCAGCGGAAGAACTTGAGAAGGAGATTGCATTTTTTAATAAAAACAATACTTTTCCTATTGGAACCTTAGAGCGTTTTGTAAAACAATTAAAATCGTATGATGACAAAGACTTGAGAGAGAGACTCTATCAGAAAAACGATGAGATTATGAAATTAGTTAATAAGTTTATTCATTATGCATAGAGATATTTCATATCGTAAATTTCTATGATTTTGTTGGATAAGAGATATCACAACTTTAATCGTTAAAGATATCTCAATCGCAAAGAGCGCTCATTTCATAATGACAAAAACTTGCATAATTTGTCATTACGAGGAGTCAAATGTTTTTCTGGACGACGTGGTAATCTTTTGAAGATTGCTTCTCCCTAAAACGGGATCGCAAAGACAGATGTTTTTATCAATATCTTTTTATCTAAAGTAATTTGTATTTTGTATTAATAATTTTGGTAAAATCTATTTCTAATATACTTTACATAAAAAACATGGTTTGTCCTCGTTGCATTAAAGTTGTAAGCGAGGAATTAGAAAAACTAAATGTAAAAACACTTTCCATAGCATTAGGTGAAGTTGTAACCATAAAAAACAAGACTGAATTGCCATTGCAAAAAATATCCGAAATACTTAAAGAGAATGGCTTTGAGTTAATTGAAGATTCCAAAGCCAAAACTATAGAACTGATAAAAAAGGAAATTATCTCAGCTATTCAACAATATGAAAAGATAGATTTAGAAAAAATAAACTTCTCAAAATTTTTAAGTGATAGCACTAGCAAAGATTATCATTATCTTAGCTCCCTTTTTTCTAAGACCGAGGGGATAACAATTGAGCACTATATTATTCTTCAAAAAATTGAAAAAACTAAAGAATTTATTAAATACAACGAACTAACTTTGAGCGAAATATCCTACAAGCTAGGCTACAGCTCGGTTCAACATCTATCACGTCAATTCAAAAATGTTACCGGAATGACAGCAAGCCAGTTTAAAAACAATCAAAATAATCTTCGTAAAACTATTGACTCTATTGGAAATTAATAACTTTCATTCATGACATGTTTGAAATCCGACTAAAACTACATACTATAATCTTATAACATATTTCTAAAATTCTATAAAGCAAATAACTTCTGAAAAGTTATTTTTAGTTATCAAATTTTAAGGTATATAGGAATGGAAAAAACTTTTACTATAGATGGAATGACTTGTCCCCACTGTGTGAAATCTGTTGAAATTGAATTACAAGATGCAAATTTCAAAAATTACGAAGTAGAAATTGGCTCTGCAAAAGTTAAGTTCACTACTTCGGAAGATGAAGCTAAAATTATTTCTGCAATTTCAGAAGCTGGATACAAAGTAATTTAAATCTCTAGCAGTATAAATCGATGGAAACAATTATAAAATATAATCTCCCAGTTGAAGGTATGACTTGCGCAAGTTGTGTGACACGTGTTGAAAAAGCACTGAATAAAATAGATGGTATTGATAACGTTGCAGTAAATTTAGCAAATGAAAAAGTTACATTTGAAATTGATGAGAAACTAAGTCTCGACAGTGCAAAACAAGCAATTGAAAAATATGGATATAAACTTCATACCGAAGAGCTGAAATCAGAAAAGTTTGATAAAAAAGATGACAAGTTAAGGAATGAGTATTACGATAAATTAAAAAAGGATTTTTTGTTTTCCGTTATACTAACCCTCCCAATTTTCTTAATCAGTATGTCTCGCGAGTTTGAATGGTTCATTTCTGTATTGCCCTTAGATGTTGATTACATAAATAAAATATTGCTAATCCTAACAACGCCAATAATTTTTATTTCTGGTAAAAGATTTTACAAAATTTTCTGGTCTAATCTTAAACACTTCTCATTTGAAATGAATTCGCTTGTTGCTATTGGAACTGGAGCTGCCTACTTCTACAGCGTTATTGCTACTCTTTTTCCAGATTGGATGAAGGTTAGTGATAAAATTCCTCACGTTTATTTTGAAACAGCTGCGGTAATTATTGTTCTCATTACTATGGGCAAACTTCTAGAAACACGTGCGAAAAATAAAACTGGTGGAGCCATTAAGAAACTATTAGAGTTGAAGCCGAAGGAGGCGACAATTCTTGAGAATGATGATGAAAAAAGAGTAAATCTAGAATTACTGAATATTGGTAGTATAGTTATAATTAAACCTGGTGAAAAAATTCCAGCTGATGGAACTATAATTGCAGGGTCTTCAATTGTAGATGAATCTATGTTAACTGGTGAAAGTGTTCCTGTGGAAAAGAATATCGGAGCTAAGGTAATTGGTGGAACAATAAACAAAAATGGCACGTTCAATTTTGAGATTACTGCACTTGGAGATACTTCAGTTCTAGGTCAAATTATCAAATTGGTTGAGGAGGCACAAGGTTCCAAAGCTCCCATCCAACAACTTGCAGATAAGGTTTCTTCAATCTTTGTACCTACTGTAATTTTAATTTCACTTGTTACATTTATTGCTTGGATGCTTTACGCAGAGTCTAATAATTTTAATATTGCATTAATTAATTTTGTTGCAGTTTTAATTATCGCTTGTCCTTGTGCCTTAGGTCTCGCAACCCCAACTGCAATAATGGTCGGAACCGGTTTGGGTGCACAACATGGTATCTTAATTAAAAATGGCGAAAGTCTAGAAATGGCTCATAAAATTGATACAATTATATTAGACAAAACTGGCACCATAACAGAGGGAACTCCATCTGTTACAGACATTATTCCAATTGGTATTTCCCAGGAAAGATTAATTATCCTTGCAGCATCGCTAGAAAAGAAAAGTGAACACCCTATTGCATCTGCTGTAGTCGAACTAGGTGAAAAATTAGACACTAATCTTTTTGAAGTTATATCTTTTCAAAGTCACTCTGGTTTAGGAATTACTGCGATAATTAATGATGATACAATTGTCTTAGGAAATGAAAAGTTAATGATCCAATATTCGGTTAATCTCAGTATTGTCACCGATAAATTCGAGCAACTTAGTTCGTTGGGTAAAACAGTTCTTTTTTGTGCTGTTAATAATAAATTGACAGGTATGTTGGCAATTGAAGATCCAATTAAGAGTAGTTCCAAAGAAGCAATTGAGAAAATGCAAAACTCAGGATTAAATGTATTTATGCTAACAGGCGATAATGAGAATACGGCGAACGCAATTGCGAGGCGAGTTGGAATCAAAAATATATTTGCAGATGTACTTCCCAATCAGAAGGCAGAAAAAGTGAAAGAGCTTCAAAAGTTAGGTCATAAAGTTGCAATGGTCGGGGATGGCATTAATGATTCACCAGCATTAGTTACTGCTGATTTAGGAATCGCAATAGGTACAGGAACTGATATAGCAATTGAGTCATCCGATATTACACTTATTAATGGAAATTTAAATGGTGTTGTTGCAGCAATTAATCTTTCTAAGAAAACAATTCGAACAATTAAACAAAATCTTTTCTGGGCATTCGTTTATAATATAATTGGAATACCCTTTGCAGCATTGGGTTTCCTTAATCCGATGATTGGAGCTTTAGCTATGTCACTCAGTTCCGTCTCGGTAATAAGCAATTCATTAAGACTAAAACGGACAAAAAGATAATTTATTGTGGGAATTCAGAAATTTCTTGTCTTAAAATTGTGCAACATATAAATATAATTGTATAACACCGTTTAACTTTGGTGCTTTAACTTTAGACAGAATTTTTAATTAATAATGAAAACCCAAATTTACATATCGCAAAAATGGAAAAAGCTGACAGCAGTCTTATTAGTGTTAAACTTTTTTGTTACCCCCTTATTGAATGCATTTCCACAAGAAGAATGTAATGGTGTCTGTGAAATTAGTTCAGTAATTCATGAATGTAGTTCTGAAGAAAATATTCCTATGGAAATGAGTTGCTGTGATACGATGGATATGAATTCAACCATAGCTTCATCAGAATCTGGCATGGAATTTTCTGATATGAATTGTGCTCTTGTTCCTCAAACAATAGTTAATAATGTTTATATAATTCCAAAAACAATCGACAATAAAATTGAATTTATTCAAATTACCTTAATCAATTTTGATGAAGATGATTCAAGCATTGAATTCTTTGACTTTATTCAAGACCGCTCTCATAGAAATGAGCCCCCAATTTATCTTACTAACGCTTCATTTTTAATTTAAATAATTATCCCCTTTCTACTCGATTGCAGTAAACTGTAATTGCCAGGTGAACTATATATATTCTACATATGTAGTTCACCAAATACAAACTCATATTAAATATAAAATTTTAACCGAGGAGAATATGAACTCGAAAACAGTTCTGTTAGGTCTACTATTAATTACATTATTTATTAATGTACCAGCTCAGCAAAAGAGTGAGAGATTAGATGGCTTAATTAATCACGCAATTCGAGTAAGCCCAAAAGTTAGATTATTGAAATCTAAAATGGCCGTTGCAAGCTCCAAGATTGAACAAGGTACAAATTTACCTGATCCGATGCTTACACTTGGTCTAGTAAATATGCCAACCAATTCATTTTCATTTACACAAGAGCCAATGACGGGAAAAACAATTGGTATAACACAAGCTTTTCCATTCCCAGGTGGTTTAGGTGCCAAATCGGATGTACTAGCAATGGATACTTTAATTGTTAAGGAAGAGATTGAAGATTACAAAAACGAAATTAGAAAAAATGTTTCAAATTTCTACTATGATCTTCAATTAGTACGGGAAGAAAAAGTATTAGCAAAAGAGAGTGAAAAATTATTAGAACAAATTTCAGAAGTTGTAAAGAGCAAATATGAAGTTTCTGAAACAAGTCTTCAAAACATTATTCAAGTTGAAGTTCAAATTACTAGAGTAGAAGATAGAATTGAAGCATTGCTTGGAAAAGAGAATGGAATTATAGCCGAGCTGAATTCATATCTATTTAGAGATACAAATTCTGAAATTAAAACTGATATTATTTTACCAGTTCGAGAAAGCAAATATTCATCAACTGCTTTAATAAAGAGTGCTAACGAATATCGTCCATTTTTAAAAGGGATCAAACTTTCGGAGCAAAAGTCTAAATTAATTGAGAATTATGCCGAGTACTCTTTCTTTCCAAATTTCCAAATTGGGGTACAGTACACACAGCGTGAATATTCATTTGCTTCAGGACAAAACTGGAATAATTTCTTAACAGTTGTTGTTGGTATTTCCCTTCCGTTAGGATATGGCGGTAAATATACTTCACAGATTAAAGAAGCACAGTATTTACAAACTTTATATAAAGAACAATATCAATCGTCTGTTCAAACCTTAACTCAATCTTTTGGAAAGATTGTTGCCAAACTGCATGAATTGCAAAAACGTGACAAGTTGATATCTAAAACATTGCTACTGCAAGCTGAGCATTCTCTTCAAGCTTCTTTGGCAGATTATCAAGTTGGAAGAATTGATTTTGTAAACGTAATAAATGCTGAAAATGATATTCTTAAAATTAAAACAGACCTATTGAAAATACGAACTGAATATTCAAAAAATATTGTCTCACTCGAATTTTTAGTGGGGACAAAAATTAATGAAAGCAATGAAAAAGATAATGGAGAATTAAGATGAAAAGCAAAATAGCAATCTACATAGTTATACTTATTGTGGGTATAATTATTGGAGTAGGAGGATATTCGTTGATGACAACAGGAGTTTCTACAGATTCCCAAGATCACGAAAAAGAGGAAAGCCTTTATTCATGTGGTATGCATCCAAATATAATTGAAAGTGAACCTAGCACATGCCCAATTTGCGGAATGAATTTAACACCTATCAGAAGTTCTAATAATTCCAAACCAATAGATCCAAAAGATAGAAAAATTATATACTGGCGTGCACCAATGAATCCTAACGAAATTTATGATGAATCTGGTAAATCACAAATGGGAATGGATCTAGTTCCAGTTTATGAAGACGAAGGTGGAGCTTCTGGTGTTGTTACTGTTGATGGTTCTGTACTTCAGAGTATGAATGTTAAAATGGAATTTGTGAAGAGTCAAAATCTATCTTCCACAATTTATACAAATGGAATCCTTGAAACTGATGAACGTAAAGAGTTTGCCCTAACTACTAAGTTCGATGGCTGGATAGAAAAGCTTTACGTTAACTATACTGGACAAAAAGTACGCAAGGGTCAAAAGTTAGTCGATATCTATTCGCCCAAGCTTGTTGCTGCACAGCAAGAATTGCTAACTGCTGTTAACTATGATGTATCATTTAGCGGATCCTCAAAGAGTAGAATGATTGAAAATGCTAAAAGGAAATTGGAACTCTTTGATATAAGTGATGCTGATATAGAGAAAATAATTAATTCAAAAAAGGTTAATAAATATATGACTCTTTATGCTCCTTTTAATGGGACAGTACTTTCTAAAAATGTGCTTGAAGGTGAAATGATTAAAGCAGGCAAAGAAATAATTAAAATTGCGGACCTCTCAAACCTCTGGTTAAAGGCTGACATTTATGAAAGTGAGCTTGGAAAAATAAGCGTTGGTTCAAAGTCAGAGATAACCTTTAGTTACAATCCAAATAAAACGTATAATGGTAATGTTACGTTTATCTATCCAACAGTTAACCCTAAAACACGTACAGTCACTGTAAGGATTGATATTAATAATAGAAACGATAAATTAAAACCATCAATGTTTGGTAACGTAATACTAAAAGGGAAAGAACTTGGTGAAGTTCCAACAATACCTGAAACGGCAGTACTGCGAAGTGGGAAAAGAAATATTGTTATCCTTTCACTTGGCAATGGTAAGTTCAAACCAGTTGAAGTAACACTTGGATTGTATGCAGATGGTTTTTACCAAGTATTAACTGGCTTAAAAGTAAACGATGCAATTGTAAGTTCTGGTCAATTTATGATTGATTCAGAAAGTAGTCTCCGTTCTGCGGTAAAATTATTTACTTCAGATAAAGCTGAGAAAGCTCAAAAAAAAGAAATGACTGAAGAAGAGATGCAAAATATGAATAAAGACGATTCTAATAACATGACTAATATGGAATCAGAGAAAAAAGAAGAAGATGTTGCAGAAGAATACAACCATGAAATCTCAATAGTACACAAAGGAATAATTGATGTAGCCTCAATAGATAAAAATGGTGATGGGAAAGTATTCCAAGACCCCATGGATTGGAATGTGATTTCAGATGAAGATGGTAGATGCCCAGTATGTGGAATGTTTTTGAAAGAAGTTACGATTGAAGAAGCAAAAATGAATTTAAAAATGAATGGTTTTGAATATAAATAATCTTTGTGAATTCTTTGTCCCACAAATGTGAAAACATATGGACAAGAAAAAAATTAGCAAATGATAATTTTGGAGAATTAAAATGGTTACAACAGATGATCAAAAAGATGGATTAATTGCCAAGGTAATTGAATGGTCTATAAATAATAAGTTTATGGTAATTATTCTAACACTTGCCCTGGTTGCTGGTGGTTTATATTCACTCAAAAACATTCCACTTGATGCACAACCCGATTTGAGTGATGTGCAGGTAATAATTTATACAGATTATTCAGGACAGGGTCCTCAACTTGTAGAAGAACAAGTTACATATCCGATGACTACAAAGATGCTTTCTGTCCCCTTTGCACAAACAGTGCGAGGATATTCTTTCTTCGGTTTTTCAATGGTCTATATAATATTTGAAGATGGCACAGATATTTACTGGGCACGAAGCCGTGTACTTGAATATTTAAGTTCACTTCAAAAAGATCTGCCTGAAGGAGTTTCTCCAACGCTTGGTCCTGATGCTACAGGACTCGGATGGGTTTACCAATATGTTTTGCAATCTGACAAAAGAGATTTGCAAGAATTACGCTCAATTCAAGATTGGTTTTTGCGTTACGAACTTTCTGCACTTCCTGGTGTTTCTGAAGTTGCAAGCATTGGTGGTCATGTAAAACAATATCAAGTAAACGTTGATCCAAATAAATTAGCTTCTTTTGGCATTCCATTAAGTAAAGTGAAAATGGCAATAAAAGAGAGTAATAATGATGTCGGTGGTAGGTTACTTGAAATTAGTGAAATGGAATTTATGGTACGAGGGCTTGGTTATATCAAGAGCAAAGAGGATTTGAAAACCATTGCAATTGGTTACAACTCAGATACTGGAACTCCAATTTATTTAGAAAATGTAGCAACTATTGATATTGGACCTGAACTGCGCCGTGGTGTTGCAGAATGGAATGGAGAAGGTGAGACTGTCGGTGGAATAATTGTAATGCGCTACGGGGAAAACGCCCTTGATGTAATTAACAGAGCTAAGGAAAGGTTGGAAGAACTAAAATCTTCACTTCCTGATGATGTTGAAATTATTACAGCGTATGATCGATCAACTCTTATTAATTCTGCTATCGATAACTTAACATGGACATTAATTGAAGAGACTCTTATTGTTTCAATTATAATTATAATATTTTTGATGCACGTAAGAAGTTCAATGGTTGCAATAATAACACTTCCAACAGCTGTACTTGGTGCCTACATCGTAATGTATTACCAAGGAATTAATGCAAATATTATGTCACTTGGAGGGATTGCTATAGCAATAGGGGCAATGGTGGATGCCGCGATTATTATGGTGGAAAATTCGCACACCCACTTAGCAAACGAGCAGACTCTGCCAAAAGAAAAACAACGCCCTCATTGGGAGTTAATACTTGCGTCAGCAAAAGAGGTTGGTCCATCAATATTTTATTCTTTACTTGTAATTACTGTCTCATTTTTACCAGTGTTTACATTAGAGCAACAGGAAGGTAGACTATTTAAACCACTAGCATTTACAAAAACGTACTCTATGGGAATGGCTGCAATACTTGCTATTACTATAGTTCCAGTACTTCTTGGGTTTTTTGTGCGTGGTAAAATGCGTTCGGAAGAGAACAACCCAGTTACAAAATTTCTTGCAAAAATATATCATCCAATAGTTGATTTTGTGTTGAATAAAAGATGGGCAGTAATATTTGTCGCTGCTGTAATGATTGGTCTTACATATTACCCTTATTCAAAACTTGGTTCCGAGTTTATGCCTCCTCTCTACGAAGGTGATCTGCTCTATATGCCAACAACGCTTCCTGGAGTTTCTATCACTAAAGCGAAAGAACTATTACAACAAACTGATAGAATAATTAAAACATTTCCAGAAGTAAAATCGGTGTTTGGAAAAATTGGTCGTGCTGAAACTGCCACAGATCCAGCCCCACTCTCTATGATTGAAACAACAATACAATTAAAACCAAAAGAAGAATGGAGGCCTGGTGTAACTCCAGAATCATTAATCGAAGAGATGAATGCAGCTATTCAATTTCCAGGATTAACAAATGCTTGGACAATGCCAATTAAAACGCGAATAGATATGCTAGCGACTGGAATTAAAACTCCAGTGGGAATAAAAATTGGTGGTCCAGATTTGGAAGTTCTGCAAAGGATTGGTAAAGAAATTGAGCAAGTGGCAAAAAAGATTAAAGGAACCCGCTCAGTTTATGCTGAACGCTCAGTTGGTGGAAATTACATCGATTTTGAAATTAACCGTACTGCAATAGCACGTTATGGTTTAACAGTAAATGATGTACAAGATGTAATTATGTCAGCAATTGGTGGAATGAATATTACTAAAACTGTTGAAGGTCTAGAACGTTATTCAGTTAATCTCCGCTATCAGAGAGACTATCGCGAAAGCATTGAAGACCTAAAAAGAGTTCGTGTACCTTTACGTGGTGGTGGTAATGTGCTACTTTCTGAACTTACTGAACTTCAAATTAAAAAAGGTCCGCCAGTAATTAAGTCTGAAAATGCAAGACCTAATGCCTGGGTCTACATTGACATTAAAGATATTGATGTTGGAACCTATGTTGAAAACGCAAAAAAAATAATTGCAAAAGAGATTCAAGTTCCAAATGGATATTCACTCATCTGGAGTGGGCAATATGAATACATGGAACGATCTAGCGAGAAACTAGCAATGGTTATTCCAATTACTTTATTGATTGTTATTTTGCTCCTATACATAAATACAAAATCATGGGTTAAAACTGGTATAGTTTTACTTGCATTACCCTTCTCATTAATTGGTGCTATGTGGTTTTTATATCTTGCAGGATTTAACATGAGCGTAGCTGTGTGGGTTGGTATTATTGCCTTGCTAGGTATTGATGCCGAAACAGGTGTGATAATGTTGCTTTACTTAGACCTCTCCTACGAGAAGTTCAAAAAGAAAGGTTTATTGAAATCATTTAAAGATTTACGAGAAGCAATTTTTGAAGGAGCTGTAAAAAGAATTCGTCCAAAAATGATGACCGTAATGACAACCATGCTTGGTTTACTTCCAATTATTCTTGGAACTGGAATTGGCTCCGATGTAATGAAAAGAATAGCCGCGCCTATGGTTGGTGGAATTATCACAAGTTTTCTTATGGAACTTACCGTATATCCAGCTATTTACTACTTAATTAAAAGACGAGAAATGAGAAAAGAATTGGGTGTAACTGCAATTCAAGAATAATAGAAATGAAAAATAACGGAAATATTTATTTCCACAAATAAAAACATAAAAGGAGAAACAAAATGAAAAGTATAATCAAAGTATCGGCACTAGTATTTGCGGTGATGATTTTATCATCAGTATTGTTATCAGCTCAAGAGCATAATCATATGCATATGAGTAATAAGAAGAGTGACAGTAATCAGATGAAGGATGCAAAAAAGATAGATGTGAATAATGATGGAGTCATTTACGAATGTCCAATGAAATGTGAACCCGCAAGTGATGAGCCAGGTGAATGTTCAAAATGTGGTATGAACCTAAAAAAAACATCTGTTGACAAAGCAAAAAATGATATGATGAAAGAACATAGTAAAATGATGGAAAAAGATAAAAAATCTAATTGTGGTGATAGCAAAAACGCATCTAGTTGCGGAGATAAAAAAGTTGGAACTAATAATTCTAATAAGGATTCAGTGGGTGTTGCAGAAATAGATAAAAATAAAGATGGCTATGTTTATGAATGCCCAATGAAATGTGAACCAGCAAGTGATAAACCTGGTGAATGTTCAAAATGTGGGATGAAATTAAAGAAAGTAAGTGCAAAATAAAATAGCAGATATTTACAATCCTATTTGAATATTATTATTTCAATGAATATTCCATTAACAAATATTATAAGTTATCGATAATAAAATTTATTAAAATGTCACTTTTCTAGGTTTAGAGATACTACTCCTTATGAAAGCAATAAATAATATTATTATTAAAAAAAGGAGAACACTATGAAAAAAGTATTAACACTACTCTTTATGATGAGTACGATGAGCATGATCTTTGCACAGATGCACGATGGCAGATTTAATGATTTTACAGAATTAGACACTATTTCTATCTCTGGAACTGCGATAGTACTTGAAACTAATTTAGAACATAGCATCTATTATTTAGATTCGGATGATGACGGAGTTGCCGACTATCATTTAAATTTTGGACCAATTTGGTACTCACCAGATAGTTCTGCTGAAGTGCGTCCGGGAAATGGAGACAATATCACAATAATTGGCGGCTTAAGAGATAGTTCTCGATTAGGTGAACAAACTGTGGTTGTATATAACATAAATGGTGAATTTTGGAGAGACCCATTCTATTCAAATTGGAATAACTTGGGACACTATGATCATAAAATGAGAAATCATCATAGTGGTAGATCAAGTTACGGATTTGGTTTTAATCATGACAGTACAGTTACTGTATCTTTAAGTGGTGTTGCTTTAATCGATTCAACATATTATATGAATCACTATTTTTTGGATGTTGATAATGATGGAACTCCAGATTATTCATTAAATTTTGGACCATTTTGGTATCAACCTGAATCAGAAACTGTTAGACCAAAAAATGGGGCTACAATTTCAATAATTGGTGGTCAAATTGAAACCAGTTTAGATGTACCAACTATAATAGTCTATGAAATTGACGGATTATTATGGAGAGATTCTTCCTCGATCGGCACACATTTTGGGGGTGGTTGGTTAAGTGGTGATATGGATAGTTCAAGAACTTTTCATTCCCCATTCGATAGAGGTGATAACATGACAGTACATTCTGGTTGGAATAATGGTGGTGGTCATGGACATATGGGTGGCGGATCACGATATCAAGATTCTCTATTCTGTCAAATTTTTGAAATAGTTCCTGAAAATGTTCCTAATAGAAACGAAATGAATGTTTTTGCAAGCTACGAAATAAATATGATTCAAATTGATGGTAGTAATTTAATGATGAGTTCACATATGATGGGCGAACATTTAAGTTTTGCTAATAATGTTGATTATAAATTTCATTACTCTGATTCGCAAATAGAGATGTATGATGGTGATGAACAAGAAATTATCGCACAATATTGGAATGATGTTTCTGCAAGTTGGGTAACAATTGATGCCAGCATTGATACCGAAAATAACACGGTAGCATTTAGCTCGACAGATGTAAATAACATAATAGTATTAACGACTACAACCTCTGTAACATCTAAGGAAGATGAGATTACAAAATCACCTTCTGATTTTAGTCTATCTCAAAATTATCCTAATCCTTTTAACCCTTCTACAGATATTGCTTTTACATTAAACAATAATGCACAAGTTACACTTAGCATTTATAACATAGTTGGAGAAAAGGTTGCTACACTAATTAATGAATATAAAAGTGCTGGAGCTTACACAGTTAATTTCAATGCTTCACAGTTATCCTCTGGTGTTTATTTTTATGAATTAAAAACTGATGCTATTAGATTAGTGAAAAAAATGAGTTTGCTTAAATAGTTTTAAAGTATTGAATATCTTATACGATAATAAGGGGAAGGAGCATATTAATATGCTCCTTCATTTTATATTTTTAAATTGATTGGTTTGGTGTGGGAGACAGCAACTAAACCTGTGTATCGTATATAATATTCATTTATTTTTTTAGTAGAATTTTAAATAAATTGAAACTACATAATTTAACATATCACAATTTTTCTGGGGCTGAACTGGAAAAGCTTCTCAAGAATGCTATATCTGGAGATGCAGATTCATTTAAAATTATATCCATGGCTGTAAGAAATATTGCATTTAACTATTTTGAAATAAAACAAAAATCGGGCAAGTTACAAAACATTGAAGATGCTGAAGATTTGGCGAACAATGTATATCTCTCCTTCGCAGAACAATATCATAAAATTCAGAATATTGTGCATTGGCTCAGGCGTGTTCTTTTTCTTGTGTTTGTTAATTGGTATAAAAAGCAAAAGAAACATCCTCATTTTGAATTAAACGAAGCGTACAATTTTAAAAGTGACGATCCAGATCCTGATGTTTTATTAGATTCTGAAAAGGCTGTAGAAATACTAAATACTCTAAGTGAGAAAAAAAGAGATATAATTAAAATGAGATTCTGGGAAGGATTAAAATTTAGTGAAATTGCAGAGAAACTTGAAAAGAGTGAGGCGGCTATAAAAAAAATGTTATATCGAACTCTTGAAGAAATAAAAATAAAGTTAGAATAAAATGTCACTTTTATTTATTACTGACACTATATCTATATAGACAATAAATTAGTAAAAATATGAACCGAACAGAAAAAACACTAGAGCTACTCTCAAAAGAGATTTTAACTACTGACGAGCAAACCTACTTATCAGACTCGTTCGATAAAGATCCAGAGCTTAAAAAATATCAAGCATTATATAATCTGCTCGATGACATGAAGAATAGCTTTCATTTAAACAGTGATTTAATTTCAGAATATATTCTCTATAAAAATAATTTGCCGTTAGAGGATGATAATATAACTAGATTTATTCAACATATAAAAAACCATATTTCTAAATGTACTAATTGCAAAGATGAATTTGAATTATTTAATGAAGAGTATAATGAGATTGACAATTATCTAAATCAAAGTATTGTTGAAAAAGTAAAACCAAGTGCTACTCAATGGGCACCTCAAATTTTTAATATATTTTCAACCAAATATATATATGCAGCGGCAGCTGTACTTGCTTTATTCACTTTCTCAATTTTCACTACCTCAAAACTGCTGGTACCTTCCTATAAAAATATTTCTGAGTTATCTAACCTCAATTATTCAACTACTAGAGGAAGAGTTACTCCCGATTTCCATAATGGATTGAAAGCACTTAGTATCGGAAATTATAGTGAAGCAATTTCCCAATTACAGAACGATATTAAAAATAATAATAATGACAAAACAATTTTTTATACAAGCTATATGTTAGGTTTGGTCTATCTTGAAAAATCAGAGTCTGATTTTTTTGGATTGTTCAAATCCTATGATGAAGATGATATAAACAATTCAATAGCTAACTTGAAGCAGGCTATAAAAATAAATAATTCAGCAGCATTTTTAAATATTACATTAAATTCTTATTTCTATATAGGCAAAGCCTACTTACTCAAGGATGATTTTGTTAACGCAAAGATCTATCTCCAAACAGTGATAGATAAAAAAGGGAGCTATTTAAATGAAGCGAGAGTGTTGATAGAAATAATTGATCAGAATATGTGATTCACTTTTTAAATGTATTTTTTAAATATGGAATTCCCCTATTGCTTCTGCTAAGTCAAATGAATGTTGCTGCAGCCCAAGAATTAGAAAACATTAAATCAAGAATAACTGAAAATAGTTTTCCAAGTGAGTTACTAAATGAATACGAATTCTATTTATTCAACAATAAAGTTGATTTTGAAAATGAATTTAATTTCTTAAGTAATTTGAGTTCCTCTTTTGATACGGAATATTTACAGAGTATTCTTCTTTTCAAAAATAATAATTTCAATCAATCTTTAAATCTTTTAATAAAATTATTAGATAAAACTCCAGAGCACTATCCTTACTACGATTTGCTGGTAACGACCGCAAACATTGCAAATAAGTCAAAAGTTAAAGAGGTAATTGATTTAATTGACTCTAATAATTATAAAAATTATTTAAATGCTCAAATTGCTTACAAGGACACCAAATATCAGGAAGCAAAAGATTTGTTTGATGAAGTTTTGAAAGAGGATTCAACATCCTTTCATCCAAATTATATGATGGCTTACACTTACAGAAATCTTGGCAAATACGATACAGCATTAAAATATTTCAACAAATCCTTTGAGCTAGTGAAGAAAGATTCTCCACTATCAGCAAAAGTTACGATTGCAATCGGCTCAATTTTTTATCTCTCGGGTAACTATACAAAAGCAAAAGAACTTTATAATAGTGGATTATCAATTGCATCTAAAACAAATTATATCACCGAAAAAGTAAAAGCTATTCTGAACATTGGAATGCTATTAGATTTAGAAGGAGACATTAAAAAAGCTAGAAGCCAATTTGATATTGCTAGCAAATTAGCTGCAGAAATTGGTGATAAAGAATTAGAAGCCACTTGCCTCTCTGAGTATGCTGTATCCTATACCTATACTGGAGAAGAGACAAATGCCAGAGAAAATTACAAAAAAAGTTTTTTGCTTTTTAAAAAGCTTGGAAATAAAAAACGTCTGGCTCTCACAGCTGTTAATATTGGTAATGGCTATTTAAATATTTCAAATTACAAAAACTCAATAAAATATTTCGAAATTGGTTTAAATGTAGCTGGCGAGAATGTTAGAACAAAAATGCTAGCTCTGCGTGGCTTAGGTGATGTTTACACAAACCTTTCAGATTATGCAAAGGCAATAGATTACTACAAAAAGGCAAAAATATTAGCTAAGGAGATACAAAGTATAAGTGCAAATGCAGAGATAAACATTGGTCTCGGTGTTTTATACTACAACCTCGATATGCCAAATAGGGCTTTACAATTATTGGAGGAGAGTGATAACAGTTTAATCGAATCGGAAAACCCTTATTTGAAATTAGAAATTGAACAAAAAATGGGAATTATTTACAGTTCTGTTGACTCACTATCTTTAGCTTCCTACTACTTAAATAAGTCAGCAACTCTAGCTAAGAGATATGGTGATATTTATTCTGAGATTTTATCAAATACTTTCCAAGCGGATATTCTCATAAAACAAAAAGATTTTTCATCCGCAGTTTCACTCCTTAAAAGTACAATGGCAACCACAACCGCCATTGAATATGACCAAATGCTAGGATTACAATTTTTACTCTTAAGTGATATTAGTAAATTCAAATTAAATGTAAAAAAACAAATCGAGCATATCAAGAAGGCTATGTTTTATGCTGAAAAATCTATTGATTATAATACTCTTATAACGACTAACCATAAATTAGGCGAAATATACGAAGAGAAAAAGAATTTTAGTGAAGCTAAAAAATATTATTTAACGGCAATTAGTTTAATTGATAGAAATTTTAATCGCTTATTTTCAAATGCTGATATCCAAATAAAATTTTTCTCAAATTATTCTTCTATTTACAATTCATTAATTAATATTTACTTATCTGAAAATGATTTTGTTAAGGCTTTCGATTTACTAGAAAAATCAAAAGGAAAAAACACAAACCAAGGGTTAGTTAATATTCAAATTGGTAGCTCAATAGAAAGTAATAAATTATTAGATGATTATTACGATCTTGAATGGAAACTTGCGAGCGGATTATACAATGCTAAAGAATTATTATCTATTGAAAAGGAATTGGATAAAGTTAAAAAATCATTTACCCAAATTAATCCCGATACTAAAATATATTTAGATAATAATAGTCCATTTTCACTTAGTGACATTCAGCTTAATCTCAATGATGACCAATATATTATAAGTTATTTCATTCATGAAAATCACATTTATGCTTTTCAACTCTCCTCGAGAAAGCTAAAAGTAGAAAAATTAATTATTTCTAGTGCCGAATTAAACGAATTAAAAATATCTATTTCACCATATTACGATAATAATATTGGTGGTAATGAAATTACTTTTAATAATGATTTATTTGCATTTAACGCGGAAGGATCCATAAATTTCTACGAAAACATTCTTTCCCCAATTATTTCTGATATACCACCACGCTCAAAATTAATATTTTCGCTTCCAACTCAAATGTTAACAATTCCATTTGAGTTTTTGGTTACTGAATCGGACGACGATTCAAGCCCATTTTTACTTGACGATAAAAATTTTCTAATTAACGATTTTGTAATTTCTTATACTCCTTCAGCATTAATATGGAGTAAATTGAAAAACGAAAAAGTTTCAAATATTCAGAGAGCATTATTAATTGGGAATCCGCTATTTAATAATCAGAATACCCTAGTTGCTGAAGAGCGAGGGATAATAGATGACATTAATATTTCATCTAGAAATATGGAGCATCTAAATCTGGAATATTCAGAAAACGAAATTCTTAGCATTGAATCAGTTATTAGTGAGGCAAGAACATATTTATCAGAAAATGCGACTGAGACAAATTTTAAAAATAATGTTGAAGATGCTTCAATTGTACATGTATCCACCCACTCATTCTTATATAAGAACAATCCTCTAATTCTATTTTCAAGCTCTGATAAAGAAAATGATGGCGTCCTGGAGTTGGGCGAAATTCTTAATCTAAATATTAAAAGTGATTTAATTGTATTAAGTTCATGCAAATCTGGTCTCGGCAAAGTTGACAAAGCCGAAGGAATTATTGGAATGCAAAAAGCTTTTTTTGATGCTGGAGCAAAGAGTGTTATTGTTTCGCTTTGGGATGTTAATGACAAATATACATCCATCTTCATGAAATATTTCTATTCTTTTTTAAGCGATGATATTGCTAAATCAGAAGCATTAAGATTAGCAAAATTAAAATTTATGACAGAAAGCAATTCTAATCCATACTATTGGGCGGCGTTCACACTTTCAGGAAATGACCTCCCTATTAATATTCAATTAAAGAATAATTTGTTAATCTTTATCCTTGCTGGATTATTGCTTTTTCTAATTCTTATTTTTTATCTTATAGTTCAAAAGAGATTTAAGAAAAGAATTATTATTGATAATATTTAAGAATGTAATTAGCAAAACTTAACGGAAATATAACGATGAAAAGAGTTCTAATTTATCTCATGATTTTAAACGTATCTATTGTTGCTCAAATGAGTAACCTTGAAATTATGCCTAGTCATATTAATTTTATGAATCAATTCGAAAAAAATAAAACTGTACGAATATCTAATCATGGAACAGACGAAATAATAATAGACAGCATTAAATATGATTTATCAATGCTCTATGTTAGAAAAAATGATTTTAAAAGTTTTCCATTAACATTAGCACCCGCTTCTTCAATATCAATTGATGTAATTCTTACAAATTATTTTGTAATGCATGAGACAGATTCGCCCAGTGACATTAAAATATTTAATAGTAGTAATGAACCAATAAAATCTGCTAAGGTTAGTGTTAATTTTGAAATGGGAAATAGAATGAATGGAGTTATTAAGGGCTCCGTGAAAGATACATCAAATTATTTAGCAGATGTAAAATTGTTTTTCTTTTACGATGGAATTTATTTAATTGATTCTACAACAACAGACATCAATGGAACATTTGAAAAAGAATTACACGTGGGTAATTATTTTGTCGCTGCATTAAAGGGAGGTTATTATATGCAATATAGTAATTTTAAATATTCACCTTTAGATGCTAATTTTATTGAAGTTAGGAAAAATACTCCCGAAATAGTAGATTTTATATTGGAAGCTGAACCCGAAACGGATTTATCAATTTCAGGATTAGTCTATGACCAAGTTACAAAAGAAGCAATTAATAGAGCTATTGTTGTTGTCAGAAAAGGAGATCACACCCCCTCAAAAATTCAAGCATCTTTTGAAAATCCATTTCATGATTATGCTATTGTTACAAATTCAAAAGGCGAATTTTCAATTAATAACATCCAGATTAGTGGAAATTATTATCTGGAGGCTTTCTCACAATATTACATTCCTGGATATTATAATCATATGAATGAACATGAGGCATTCTGGCAAGAAGCTGACTCTATTGATGTTGTTGGTTCTGAAATGGGCAAAAATGTTTACTTGGATAGAGATTCATCATACGGAGGCGGTGTAGCGAGAGGGCATGTTCGATTAAATAACACTCAATCAGATTCAGCAAATAATACTTTGGTATTCGCTGTTTCAACTTTAAATAATAAAGTTTACAACTATAATTTTTCAAAATCCTCTGGTAAGTTTGACTTGCCCTCTTTACCAAGTGGTGGCTATAAATTAGTTGCTAATAAAATTGGTTATAATAATTCGGAGAGTGATGAATTTATAATAAACGAAACTCAGGATACTGTTTCTAATATCAATCTTGTTTTACTTCCAACCAGTGTAAAACAAACAACGCAAAATATTGAAGCATTTAAATTAGGTCAGAATTATCCAAATCCATTTAATCCTTCTACCACTATAGAATTTTCACTTGAAAAATATGATTATGTAACATTAACAATTTATAATTTGTTAGGACAAAAAATTGCAGAATTACTAAAGGGAAACTATAGTTCAGGAACTTACAAACTTACATTTGATGCCTCTCATCTGTCATCTGGTATTTATCTATATCAATTAAAAAGTTCTACTAGCACGATTGTAAAAAAAATGCAGTTAATGAAATGATTATCAGTTGTAAAACTAAATTTTCTATTTAGAAAAGTTCTATCGCCTTGAGCGAGAAAGTGTTTTCCTATAGATTAACTTTTAATTACCAATTATAATATTATCTTAAAACAATAGATAATAACACTTGATGTCGCAATATGTTAAAGCTCTCATATTTGTAAAAGATAAGATGGAATTTTATTATGGAAAATATAAAAATAGAAGTTCAATATTTTACTGGTTGTCCAAACTCAGAAAAAGCTTTGGAAATGGTGAAAGCATATATTTCAAAATCTGAATTTAATATCCATTTTAGTGAGATACTGGTTGAAACACATGAAGATGCAGAAGATTTTAAGTTTAGAGGTTCTCCAACAATCCTAATTGATGGTAATGACCTGGAGAGTTTGGAAGAAAACAGAACTCCATCTCTTTCATGCAGATACTATCAAAATGGTTTGCCGACCGAGCAGAACTTACAAGATTTTATTATTTCTAAAAAAATATCAACGAAATAAGAGTTCTGGTATTATATTTACAATGCTTGTTATAATAATTACAAGAGAAGTCACTAATAGAAAGTATTAAATTGATATGAATAGATTATTAAGAAGGAATTTAGAAAATTAAAATAACTTGTTGTTGTAACAATTATTTTTTTCAAAAAAAATCTCAGTAGTCATTATGCAAAAAAATAGAAAATTTATCGTAATAACTTTAATAATTTCAGTGATGTTTTACACATCTAATATAACACTTGCTTTGTTTTATGAATGTGGTTGCCACTATTCCTCTTCTCAGGAAATAGAATCGTTAAGTGATTATGATACTGAGAAATCATCTTCAATGCAAAAAGAAATAGACAATAATTGTTGCACTATCAATTTAGAAAATAAAGGTAATTTTATAGAGTCAGAAATAAATTCTTGTAGTGAAATGTGCACATTTATTGAGAATATTGATTTTGAAAAACCAACCTTATTTTCTATCAATAGTTTTGTCCTAAAGAAAACGGAAAAAATTGAAATAGCTCATAATATTATATTTAATAAGTCTAGTTCGATAGAAGTTAATACAAATTTAATAACCTTTTCTAAAGAAAAAACTCCACAGTATTTTGGAAAAGCCCTAATAATAAAACTTCATGCATTAAAAATCCCTTCTTATATAAGTTAGGTTTTATCAAAACTAATAATTTTATTACTGTTTCATTGTGTAATATGATGTGTTATCCCAGAATGGTTTATAGGGAATATTTATCAAAAGAATAGATCCCGTGCGTAAACATGATGGTATTACAGTCTTCAAGAAATTACACAATGGCTTCACAACTTTTTATAGGAGAGAAAATGCAATACATATTTCTTCTGTTTCTTTTCTGTGTTTCAACATTAAATGCACAGAAATTGAATGGAACTATTTACGAAAATTTAGAGAACGGAAAAACTACTCCACTTCCAGGAGTAAACATTTTTTGGGCAAACACTCAAATTGGAACCGTTAGTGATATGGATGGAAAATTTTCATTAATCAAAACTACTGAAGATTTTCCTAAACTAATTGTTAGCCACATAATGTATGAGCCCGATACTATTACTGTTAAAAAGGAAGATGAACTAATTGAACTTTACCTAATCCAAAATAGAGAGTTAAACGATGTTCTTGTAACTGCAAAAACAACTGGTATTACAATAAAGGAATTTGAAACAATTCAGACCGAAGAGATTGGGCGAAAAGAATTGTTAAAAGCAGCTTGTTGTAATCTATCGGAAAGCTTTGAAACAAATCCTTCTGTGGATGTTTCATACTCCGATGCTGTTACTGGGGTTAAGCAAATAAAGTTACTCGGTCTCTCCGGTAAGTATAGCCAAATGATGACTGAAAACATTCCTAACATGCGTGGACTTGCTTCAACACTTGGCTTATATTTTATTCCTGGCGCGTGGATGCAGTCTGTTCAGATTTCTAAGGGAACAGCTTCTGTTACAAATGGCTCTGAAGCTATGACGGGACAAATAAATGTTGAATTCAAAAAACCAACGGATGAGAATATCTACTTGGATATATATACAAATAGTATTTTCAAAACTGATATTAATGGTGTGGCATCATTTCATTTATCCGAGAATCTTTCTACTAATCTTATGCTTCATGCTGAGTATTTTGGAAGAAACATTGACGATAATAATGATTCCTTTCTTGATCACTCAAATGTTAAACAATTCAACATTTTTAATCGGTGGAAATATACAGACTATAAAAACTGGACAACTCAATTAACCTTCAACTATATTTCAGATGAACGTGCTGGAGGTCAAGTGGGTTTTGAAACAGATACTAATATTCAAAATCCTTATAAAACTGAGATTAGTACTGACCGATTACAAGTTTGGAGTAAAATTGGATATGTTCCTGGTAATTCATCAAATTACAGTATTGGCTTTATAAATATGTTTACATATCATAACCAAACATCCATTTTTGGAATAAGGAATTATGATGCAAAAGAAAATAGTTTCTATTCCAACCTAATTTATGGAAGAGATTTATTTAATGTTGATCATAAAATAAGCACTGGCGTAAGTTTTGAATATAACAAATATGATGAAACTTTTGTTAATTCTTCACAATCTATTACTGAAACAATGCCTGGTTTATTTTTCCAGTACACATTTATTCCTTCTTCATATTTCTCTATTATTGCCGGACTTCGAGCAGATTTCCATAATGAGTATGGAACTTTTTACACTCCACGATTGCACTTTAGATACTCTCCTTTAGAAAGCACGACTTTTAGAGTTTCAATTGGAAAAGGATTTAGAACAGCAAAAGTGATTTCAGAAAATATTTCTCTACTTGCTAGTTCGCGTAAATTTGTATTCCAAGAAAATCTTAATCAAGAAGAGGCAATAAATATTGGAGTTAACCTAACTCAGTATTACACTCTGTTTGGTAGAGAAATGAGAATTGGATTAGAGTTATACAGAACAGAATTTATCAATAAAGTTGTCGTGGATGTTGATAAGAATAGTCGTGAAGTGAATTTTTATAATTTGGATGGTGATGCATTCTCAAATACATATCAACTTGAGTTAGCATATGAACTAATTCCTAATTTGGATTTCCTCGGGGCAATTCGTTACAACGATGTAAAAACGACTTACAGCGGTGAGTTACTTTCTGATCCATTAAACAAAGAATTTAAAGGAATTGTTACACTCTCCTACTTAAGTAGATTACGTCTGTGGCAATTTGATTTAACAACACAGTTTAATGGGGAATCTAGAATTCCAAATAGAGTTGTCAATGAGTATTCACCAAGCTACGTAATACTCAATTCACAGATAAAAAGGATATTCAAAGATTGGGAAATTTTTGTTGGTGCAGAAAATATAACAGATTACAAACAAGAGAATCCAATAATCGATGCAGAGAATCCTTTTGGACCATACTTTGATGCAACTATCGTTTGGGCACCAACAATTGGAAGGATGTTTTACATTGGTGCAAGGTATTCACTATAAATGAGTTATCATAGTTTAAAATACTCTGTCATTCCCGAAACAAAGATTCTGTATAAAACCATTACTGAATGACAGTCTTAAAAAAAATCTTTGGAGACTAAAATGAAAATAATTAAACCATATTGCGTAGCGATCTTGCTTCTTATACTAACTGCATGTAGTGCAACACCAGAGGCAAATTACAAAATTGTATCATTCAATTCATCTTTAACATGTGATCATTGTAAACAAATCATGTTTGATAATCTTCCAAAAGAGGAAGGAGTAATTGACTTAAAAGTTAGCGTAGAAGAAAAAACCGTAACAATTCTTTATAACGAGAAAGAGACAACTATTGAAAAATTAGCTGATAAAATTATCAGTTTAGGTTACTCAGCATATGTAATTAAAATAAATAAATACAATGGCGAATTTTAATAAGGTCATTTAACTAACTAAGATTTAATTAAATTGATATTGTTCTTATCAATAAAATAATCACATAAGGAGATATATTATGAAAACAACAAAAATGGTAGTACTTCTATTTGTATTATTCCTTTCTTCATCAGTACTTGCTCAAGAAGAACCTAAAAATAAAGCATGCAAAGATGATTGCAAAATGGAATGTTGTGCTAAAGAAGCAAAACACGTATGCAACGATGAATGCAAAGCAAACGGATGCGCTGCAAAAGTTGATAAACCTTGCTGTACAAAAGAGGCGAAGCATGTTTGCAATGACGAATGTAAAGCAAATGGATGTACTGCAGTAAAATCAAAAAATTCTAAGCATACTTGTAACGATGAATGTAAAGCAAATGACTGCACTGCAATGAAAGTTTCATTTGAATGCCCAATGAAATGTGAACCATCAAGTAACAAACCTGGGGAATGTTCAAAATGTGGTATGGAATTAAAGAAAGTTTCAATAAAATGAGTAGAGTAAATGAATAAAGATAAATTATTAAGTATTGCACTATACTTAGCAATTATTACAATTCTATACAATATTATTGAAGGTGTAGTTTCAGTAATGTTTGGTTATGCAGATGAAACCCTAGCACTTTTTGGATTTGGGCTAGATAGTTTCGTAGAAGTTATTTCAGGCATTGGTGTTTTGCATATGGTTATTAGAATGAAAACAACCAACATTGAAAAACACGATAATTTTGAAAAAACTGCATTAAAAATAACAGGTACAGCATTTTATATTTTAGCTGTAGGATTAATAATAGGTTCACTACTAAATATTATTTACGATATAAAACCAACTACAACATTTGTTGGAATAATTGTTTCATTCGTTTCTATTATTACTATGTATTTTTTAATGAAAGCAAAACTTACAATTGGAAATAAGTTAAAATCTGATGCAATTATTGCGGATGCAAATTGTACAAAAGCTTGTTTCTATCTTTCGTTCATTTTGCTTGCTTCGAGCGGATTGTATGAAATTTTAGGAATTGCATATCTTGATATTTTGGGAGCTTTAGGGATTTCATATTTTGCTTATAAGGAAGGAAAAGAAGCATTTGAGAAGGTAAATAGTGACACTTTATCTTGTTGTAGTAGTTGCAATAATCATTAATAAATAATTAGGCAAACAGCACTTATGTCAGCTATACGACAAAACATATTTAACTAATTCTGCAACTTATGTTCAGAATTTACAACAAATAACTCATAAAAGGAGATACAATGAAAGCAACAAATATTATCAAAACAATGGCAATAGTAACATTATCACTACTTCTTTCAACATCTATATTTGCTCAAGAAAAACCAGCAAAAGCAGAAAAATCATCTAAAGAGGATTGCAAAACTGAAGCTTGCTGTTCTGAAGGAAAAGCTAAAGCAGCAAAGCACGAATGTTCAGATGAGTGTAAAACTGCTGGATGTGATGCAGTGGATGCTAAAGCAGCTAAAGATTGTTCAACTAAACATGTTTGTACATCTGAATGCAAAACTGAAGGATGTGTAGCGGTTAAAGCTAAATCAGCGAAAACTAGTACAATGAGTCACAAATGTACAACAGAATGTAAAACTGCTGGATGTGATGCTGTAAAGGCAAAAGAAGCTAAAGCAAAAATGCACAAATGTGATGATGACTGTAAAACAAACGGTTGCTCAATGGCAAAAATGTAAGATTAGTTTCGTACTAATTAGGGTTTGCTGAATTTCTAAACACGAATAAGTTTCACTTTAAGTTTGT
>CBDUTO010000030.1:0-37417 GCA_965370315.1 uncultured Melioribacteraceae bacterium | reverse complement strand
ATGCGGAGAGGTAAAAGAATACATTTAAGGTTAGGGAATATTTTTGGATTGTTTTATTTGTTTTATGAATTCTTAATTCGTAAAATGACAGTCAATGATATTGTGGAATTTAGAATTACTGTATAATCATAAAGCAATATTTATTAATACATTTGCATGCTTATAACCAGAATTTGTATTGCTGTTAAGAACCATTCCTCGACTGAAAAGTAAAAACAGTTAAGTTAGCTATGTTTTAAAAATAAAAAAGCCGCTAAATAGTTTAGCGGCTCTAATGTTAAAAATGCTTATATATTTGTACCTATAAACTCATTTGTTATAAGTTTATTTCTTTATTTATATGTTTTAATTTATCCACAATTTCACCATCACTATTTACAACGCTACTATGACAGTTGGCACAATCGGAAATTCCAAAAGAACCAAAGTGACCAACAGGAAGTGGACTTAAATTGCCATCAATAATTTGACCATGGCAAGTTCCACACTCTGCTTCATCATTTGTTGTGCTGTTCCAAATAACACTTCTATTATTTCCAACAATATAGTCTTCCGCATATGCCCAAGAATTTTCTGATGATGATTTTCCAAACTTAAAACCACCATGGCAGTATGTGTTTGCGCAAGTGACATCATTGAAGTCATATTCTGGGTCTAATCCTAAACTATCAGAATGTGTAAATTCACCAAACTCCATTTTTGCTGGAGGAGGGGATATGTGTGTGTGAACAAATTCTCCTTCACTTAGTGTTTGTTGATGGCATTCAAAACATCCCACGTTTGAACTTATGCTATTATCATAAACATGGCTGAAATGAGCTCCAACACCTTTTGAACCATTATCCGAATTTCCTTCAAGATCATTTGGTGGTGCAATATAATTTGGATCTGCAAAAACACCATGGCAAGTATTACATGCTTCTGGTCCTGCTGGTTGAGTATGGCATCCAAGACAACTAACTCCAACAGTTCCACCATTATAATCAGCAGCATGACAACTTTGGCATTTCGTTAAGTTGAAACTCCAATCATTATTTGCAAAAACATATTTGTGAAAATCTGGAGATGATGCATCACCAAAACCTTCTGGATGAAGCGTTAAATCAGTTGGTGGAGTTATATCGTCATTTATATCACTACAACCAATTGCGAAAACTAAACTCATTAAAACAATTAATAATGCTGTTGTGTATTTCATTTTATACCTTCAAGTTCCAAATGTTTTTTTACGTCATTACGAAGGAACGAATGTTTCTGAAGTAATCCGTAACAGATTGCTTCATCCCCCAAAACGGGATTCGCAATGACTAAAATTCTAAAATCAATTATGACAGTAACTGCAGAAACCTTGTCCTTTAATTTGCGATAGCGCACCAACATCAGTATGGCAGTTATAACAAACAGCACCAAAATCTCCATGCCAATCGCCATTTTCATTATTCATAAATCCACTCATATGAGTTTTAGGATTTGTCCCTTTTATTCCATCATTATCCATATGACACATAATACAATTTGGATCGGCACCTTGTGTATCGTGGCAAGCAGCACAATTTTCAATGTCACGTCTTGCACCTTCAGCATGAAGTCCACCACCACTTCCAACACCCATTGTTGTAAAATTTGGATTAGTGTGAGTAGCAGGTACAAATCCGCCCATTGCAAAATCACCATTCTCATTTACATTATGGCACTCTGCACAGAATGTTTCAGTTTGATGGCAAGTAATACAGTTAGATGATTTACCTTTAGCATCAATACCATGACTGTATTGATAATTAAGATCGTGTACACGAGTAATTTGTTGTTGCTTAGTGTTATCAATATAACTGTGAGGAGAATATGGAGTGTAAAAATCACTCGCACTATTAGTCTCTGTAATCATTGTTGTTCCAACGTGGCAAGTTTCGCAGAAGTTGTTATCATGGCACATCTGGCAATTTGCATCTGCTTCCATTGATGAGAATCTATGCATCTCACTAAAGTTTGCAATTTTGTGATCAGTTGGAAGTAAGTCAGCAGTTGAGATGTGACAGCTTTCGCATGCAAAGTTTGTAGCTTTTGCTTCGCCAGCATCGGAGTGACATCCGTTACAACTGCTCATCTCTGGAAATAAAGTAGGGGATTCAAAACTAAAATCCACTTCATCTAATCCACTGTGGCAATTTGTACATTCAGCGTTCTCGTTTTCCATGTGTGATTTATGGCTGAAATATAGTTCAGCACTTTTAACAGGAAATGGAACTTGCACATTTTCATAGTGACAAGTGCTACATTCATCTTCATCTTCAACATCGTGACAGTCAGCGCAAGCATCCATTGTGGGAAGTAAACTCCCTGCTAAATCAATACTGGTTTCTGCTTTTGTGTGACAATCTGTACATGCAACATCTTCTTCAAGATGGAACTGATGAGAGAATTTAATTATTTCTTTATTTGTTGAATCTACATCACTTTTAAATGAAAAAGCTGAGAGAGATAAGTAAAGAGTTCCAACAATAAAAATTAGTATGTAATATTTTGATTTCATTTGTTATGCTTCCTTCGTCATTACGAGGAGTCCGTTTCTAAGACGACAAAGTAATCTGTAGCAGATTGCTTCATCCCAAATAACGGGATTCGCAATGACGATGTTATAATTGTTTTTTGTATGTAACATTACTAATGTGCTTTTCATATCTACTATTATAAGTTTACGTTAAACCAATAATTCAGTTTAAACAGAATTCGAAAATCGTTTTGATAAATTTTGTTATTAAAGTACTGACCTTGCAGATCAAAAGAGAGTACATTCCATGGTCTTACATTACATCCAGCAAGAAATGAAACAATATTGTTTGTTTCTGCATCAGCCGAGAGTTTGTAAGATGTATAACCTAAACCTAGTGATGGAGTAATAAAACCTTCAAAGAATGTTCTTGCAGTGTATATTGAAAGTGCATCTAACTCTCCAGCATACCCAAATGTTTTCCGATAACTAACACTACCAAATTTAGTGTTTAACCCAATAGTTGCACGTTGTGCATTATCATCTTTGTAAGTTACATTTGCAAATTTACCAGTAACAGTAAAAGTAGGATTTATTTTATAATCAGCTCCAGCTTCAATTTCGTGTGTGTTTCCATAATCAAATACTGCAAAAATGGAGTTGTATCTAATTTGTGGTGCACGATAATTGTAGTAAAGAGAGAATCCCCAATCTTGAATTTGCTCATATCTACCCGTCAATTCAAAACGTGAAGTTGTATTGAAATTCAAATCATAATCGTAACGAGTATAAACATTAAATGCATTTCTTAATCTGTACGAAACATCGGCAGTAACATACTTAAATTGGTTTGAACGATTCCGAATTTCATAAGTCATTGGATTATAGTTTTCATCAAGACGAACTGTTTCATAAGAATTGAATGAGTAGTTCTTATCGATGTAACTTAATCCGATTCTGAAATTATCAATTGCAGTAATATCCAACCTTCCGCTCATTACATAATTGTTTTCCCAATCATCTGTAATTTCCAACTTCTGATAGGCTGGAACATTTGCACCATAAAATAAATCAAGTTTGTAACCTGCATATTTAAATTTAATATTCCCACCATCGTAAGTTCCACTAGAAACATTATTAAAGAGTGAGATACGCCCGACTTTAAAGGTAAGTAGATTATTGAAAAGATTTCTACCTTCAAAGTAGAGGTTGTAGATTCGCAAACGAGGATCATTAACCAAATCTTGTGCAACATCCATTTCGTAATTTAATCGAGTTTTAATAGCAAACTTATTATACTTAGCATTAAGCTGAAGTGTTTGGAATGTTCGCGTATAGTTATAAGACTCGGTAACATCATGGCGTTCAAAAGAGTAAACGGAAGATGAAAATCTTCCGCTAATATTTTGGCTACTAATTATTGTTTGCAATAGAAAAAATGATAAAACTAATAACTTCGTTTTCATAATTTATTTTACCTTATTTTGTAGGTACAGGATGTGCAATTTCAGCCCATCGTTCTTTAAAATCAAAACCTTTATCTGTAGGACTTTTTTCGTTATGACATGTTACACATTGTTCTTTTGCGGCATCTTTAACAGTATAATCAGCCATACCTTTCGCAACTGATTTTGCATGGTCTTTCATAACTTTTTTAGACTTATAACTGCTTCCAGCACCATGACAAGTTTCGCATTGAACACCTTCTTCAATTTTGAAATTTTTCCCTAACATTGCTGCATCTAAATCATATCCAGTTGCGTGGCAAACTAGACATTCTGGTGTTTCTGCTGCTTTAACTTTAGAGCCTTTTGCTGTTGCAATGCTATCCGCTTTTGCAGTTTGAAGTGTCTTAAATGCATTTGCGTGTTTACTATCTTTCCAAATTTTTAATTGATTCCCACTTTTATCTTTTTTATGACACATACTACATTTTTTTACACCGATGAATGTGTTTTTATCTTGTGCTAAAATAGTTGAAAAGGAAAATAAAAGGATTGTGAAAATTATTGAAATAGAAACGGTTTTTTTCATGATATCTCCAAAGAATTAAAGTTTATGTTTACATGGCAAATAATGTGCCACTAACTGTAAGAAAATAAGATATTAGAATCTAGTGATTATTCAATTTCTTTCAAAGAAATAAATTATATGAATATAAAATAATGATTGTTGTGAAACAAAACAAATGAAACACTTTGCCCAGACGTGAAACAATTGAAACGCTTACCAGAACTCGATTTTAGAAATAGCAATTTTTTTTATCTATTCAGCAAACGAAATGCTTTGTGTTTAATTACTATTTAATTTAATTTCACGATATAAATATTATTATATAAGAATGGATTTTAACAAATTCTTTATAACACTAAAAACATGAAATTCTTATCAAGTTTCAGTTCAGAAAAATTCAATATTATACACTTAAATTAAGGAGAAGAACTAATGGGTTGGCTCTCAAAAAGTTTAAATTCTTCCATTGGTAAAAAAATTGTTATGGCTGTTACAGGATTGAGTTTAATACTCTTTCTTACAGTTCACTTTATTAACAATATGTTTTTATTCTTTGGTAAAGAAGGTTTTGACTTCCTCGTAGGTAGTCTAGATGCAGTAAAACCACTTGTTCGTGTTGCTGAATCAGCACTACTATTACTATTTGGTTTTCATATTTTTAATGGAATTAGGCTTTGGTGGGAAAACCGAAAAGCTAATCCTGATAAATATGCTATCAACGCTGCAAAGGAAAATTCAACTTTCTATTCACGCACAATGCCTTGGACAGGTGGAATTCTTCTTGTTTTCCTAATTGGTCATTTGTCAACAATTTGGGTGAAATTCAATTTTGGAATGGAAGGAACGCATCACTATTACGATGCTGTGGCAACAATGTTTAAAGATTTACCGACAGCAATTTTTTACGTTATTGTAATGATTGTTCTTGGCTTCCACCTTAACCACGGCTTCCAATCAGCGTTCCAAACATTTGGATGGCATCACAAAAAATATACTCCGCTTGTTGAATTTATTGGAACTGCATACGCAGTTATTTTTGCGGTTGGATTTGCTGCTATTCCAATCTATTTTTTCATCCTTTCAATGGGAGGTAACTAATGATTAATCTTGACTCGAAAGTCCCAGAAGGGAAATTATCCGAAAAATGGATGAATCATAAATTTGATATGAAGTTGGTTAACCCAGCTAATAAAAGAAAATTTGATGTTATTGTTGTTGGAACGGGTCTTGCAGGTGCCGGCGCTGCCGCAACACTTGGTGAACTTGGCTACAAAGTGAAAGCATTTACTTATCACGATTCAAGTAGAAGAGCTCACTCTATTGCTGCACAAGGTGGAATAAATGCTGCAAAAGATTATCAAAACGATGGAGATTCAGTACAGAGATTGTTTTATGATACAATTAAAGGTGGCGATTTCCGTTCTCGTGAAGCAAACACTTATCGTCTTGCAGAAGTTAGTAATAATATTATAGATCAATGCGTAGCTCAAGGAGTTCCTTTTGCACGTGAATACGGTGGAACACTAGCTAACCGTTCGTTTGGCGGAGCTCAAGTTTCTAGAACATTTTATGCTCGTGGTGAAACTGGACAACAATTATTGCTTGGTGCATACAGTTCATTGAACAGACAAATTAAACTTGGTAGTGTCGAAATGTATCACCGCCGTGAAATGCTTGATGTTGTTGTGGTTGATGGAAAAGCTAAAGGTATTACCGTTCGTAATTTAATAACAGGTGAAGTTGAAAGTCACTCTGCACAAGCAGTTGTAATTGCTTCTGGTGGTTATTCAAACGTATTCTTTTTATCTACAAGCGCAATGATGTCAAATGCTACAGCAGCTTGGCGCGCGCATAAAAAAGGTGCAGCGTTTGCAAATCCATGTTATACTCAAATACATCCAACATGTTTACCACAGCATGGCGAAGGTCAATCAAAATTAGTTTTAATGAGTGAGAGCTTAAGAAACGATGGAAGAATTTGGGTGCCAAATATTGTTGGTGAAAAGAGAGATGTAAATGCAATTCCAGAAGAAGATAGAGATTATTATCTAGAAAGAAGATATCCATCTTTCGGAAACTTAGCCCCACGTGATATTTCATCTCGAAGCGCTAAATATGCTTGCGATGAAGGTAAAGGAGTAAATGGTGGACGTTCGGTTTACCTTGATTTTGCTGATGCAATTAAACGTATTGGTGAACCTGCTGTACGTGAAAAATATGGTAATTTATTTGAAATGTATGAAAATATTACTGCCGAAAATCCATATAATGTTCCTATGCAAATTTATCCTGCACCTCACTATACAATGGGTGGTCTGTGGGTTGATTACAACTTACAGAGCACAATACCTGGCCTTTTTGTTGGTGGCGAGGCAAACTTTTCTGACCATGGTGCTAACAGACTAGGAGCAAGTGCTCTTATGCAAGGTCTTGCGGATGGATACTTTGTTCTTCCTTATTCAATTGGCAATTATTTTGGAAGTGAAAAACCAGAAAAAGTGGATGTTAAAGGGGCTGAATTTAAAGCAGCTGAGGATTCTGTTAATGAGAGTTCCAATAAACTATTATCAATTAATGGCAAGCAAACAGTTGACGATATTCACAGAAAACTTGGTGATTTATTAATTGATAAAGTTGGAATGTCCCGTGACGAAAAAGGACTTAAAGAAGTTATCACGAAAATTAGTGATCTACGTGAAGAATTCTGGACTGATGTAAAAGTTGTTGGTAAATCTGAAGATATAAATATGAATCTTGAAAGAGCTGGCAGAGTTGCCGATTTCCTTGAGTTAGGTGAGTTAATGGCTGTTGATGCTTTAGATAGAGATGAATCATGCGGTGCACATTTCCGTGAAGAACATCAAACCGAAGAAGGTGAAGCTATTCGTAACGATGAAGAATTCGCTTACGTTTCCGCTTGGGAATTTGAAGAACCTGGTAAATGGAAACTTCATAAGGAAAATCTCGAATTTGAATCTGTAAAATTAGCTACAAGGAGTTATAAATAATGAAAGATCATAATATTAATTTGACCCTTAAAATATGGCGACAAGAATCAGCACAAGCCAAAGGTAATTTTGAAGAATTCAAAGCGTCTGTCTCGCCCCACTCTTCAATTCTTGAAATGTTTGATGAGTTGAACAATAATCTTGAGAAGGAAGGTAAAGATCCAATTGTGTTTGAAAGTGATTGCCGCGAAGGAATTTGCGGTACTTGTGGATTGGTTGTTAATGGACATCCACACGGTGAAAAGAAGAAGACTGCTACTTGTCAAATGCACATGCGCTCATTTAAGGAGGGCGAAACTATTTATATTGAACCTTTTAGAGCTAAAGCCTTTCCTGTATTAAGAGACCTAATGGTTGACCGTGAAGGTCTTGATTTTATTCAACAAGCAGGCGGTTACACTTCATTTAATACTGGTAGTGCACCTGATGCAAATTCAATTTTAATTTCTAAAGAAACAGCATCCTACGCATTAGACGCCGCAGAATGTATTGGTTGTGGAGCTTGTGTGGCAGCTTGTAAAAATTCATCTGCAATGCTTTTTGTTTCTGCAAAAGTTTCACAATTTGCATTACTTCCACAAGGACAAGCAGAACGTTACGAGCGTGTTCAAAACATGGTTATTGCTCACGATGAATCTGGATTCGGTAGTTGCACAAACACATACGCTTGCGAAGCCGAGTGCCCTAAAGGAATTTCAATTAGTAACATTGCAAGAATGAATCGCGATTACTTTGTTTCAAATATGAAATTGCAAGACTAGAAGTATAACATATAATAGTATTTGAATGTTATTCAAAGCCCAGCTCCGTTTATTCGGGATTGGGTTTTTTAGTTCTAATAAAACCTTCGAGGTTTAGCTAAGAGAAGCCACTCACAATTAATTGTAAATGTGAATTGTTTTCTAGTTCATAATGATTTATATTATGAACCATAACAAGAAATTTATGAGATAATTATGAAATCTATTACAATACACGGATTAGATGAAAAAACAAGTGAAAAACTTTCTGACCTTGCTATCGAAAAAGGGCTTAGTCTAAACAAAACTATTAAATTATTATTAAGTAAAGCTTTAGGTTTAAAAGATCAAGTATATCAAAACAAAGTTGAAGATTTTAAACAATTTTCAGGTGTTTGGTCAAAGAAAGAACACAATGATTTTAATAAAAGCACTAAAGAGTTTTCCAAAATAGATATGAATGATTGGAAATGAAAAAGATTCTTCTTGATACCAATGCCATTAGTTCATTATTTCGTGGAGATAAAAAAGTTCTTGAAGAAATAATAGAAGCTGATAGAGTTTATATTTCTATTTTTGTTCTCGGAGAGTTGTTCTCTGGTTTTAAAGGTGGGAATAGCGAAAAAGAAAACTATTTATTGATAAAAGATTTTATTTCCAAATCAACCGTAAAAACTATAAATGGAACAATGGAAACAGCAGAAATATTTTCGGAAATTAAAAATAAATTAAAAGTAAATGGAACACCATTACCAATAAATGATATTTGGATTGCAGCCCATTCTATTGAAACTGGTTCGGTTCTTATAACATATGATAAACATTTTGATAAAATTTCTGGTTTAAGAAAATGGTGAGATTTATTACGGCTCTCATTTTAATCAGCGAACTTTCAAAAATAAATTGCGATTACTTTGTTTCAAATATGAAATTGCAAGATTAGAATTAGCTAAAAATCGCTATAAGTTAGATTGAAGCTCAATCCTATTAAATCGGGATTGAGTTTTTTTTGATTATATTTCATTACACCCTTATTAAATAAATTGTTAAATTTATAAATTAAATCAATAAGTATCTTTTAGACTCTCTGAATAAGATTTTCGGTATGGTTTTCAAATAAGAACGAGTATTGCAATGTTTGAAAAAGAAATAGAATTCATTTACAACTACAATCTTAATAAGATTAAACATTTGGGTTCATTTATAACTTATGAGCAATTAATTTCTACAGATATTCATCCAGCACTTCTTCAATATGTTTCTGCTGAAATAGATTTCTTAATATATGAAGATAGACAAAAACTTTTGAAAGATTCACTCTTCGATTATTCTGGAGATAAAATCATTGAACACTTTGCCAATATTGGTGAGGAGATTAAAAGATCAAAAAAGTTTTCGCTCGAATATTTAACAAAATTGTTATTGCACGCTTCATCCTTTAATGTGAACTACATTATTAGACCAAAGTGGTCATTGCTTCAATTTGTTTTTGAAAGCGAAAATGATACTTCTAAACATGTAGTTGAAGTTAAGCAAATATTAAACTACCTATTTTACTATCCTTATTTGAAAAGGTTGTTAATTAGTTTCTTTAATAAGAAGAGAATTATGACAATTACTCTAAGTGAATTAGAGGAGTTACTAAATAAAATTGACAAAATAAATTTTGAAAGCAACTTTGATAGAGTTCTTGATAGTGCACTGAAGAATATGGTCGAGTTCATTAATATGGGAGAATCAAGGAATTTTAAAATTTCAAAGCAGTCAATTGAGTTATTCCTTGATGATAAAGGGCTTTCGCAATACAAAATGATTCTTACAGAAAGATTTGGGCTTAATGGTAGTGACAAATATGAAATTCATGATTATCAAAATGTTATTTTAGATTTTAATACAGAAGATGAGGCTCCAATAGTTTCAGAAGATGAAATTGTTAATGAAAAGCTAGAGAGTCTTCAAAAAGAAGTTAGTGATTACAAAGAAGAATTGAGTGAAGAAGATGTTGAATCTAAAGTAGTAGACGATGATGAAGTTGAGAAAGAGATTGCAATTGCTGAAGAAGAAGTTGAGAGAGAAAAAGTTGATTTAATTGAAAATATAGAGAGTGAGAAAAAGTCATTTCTTGAATCTCATATAGATGGATTGGATGAAGAACATTTGGGTGATTCTGATGATGTACTTGAAGATATGAAGATAGATCAAAAGGAAACTTTAGAAAATGACATAGAAGAAATTGAACCTCCAGATTTTGATGAAGCACCACGAATTGATGATGAAAGTATTGATGAAGCATATGAGTTTGTTTCTGAAGAGGAAGAACTAGATGCTATTGTAGATGAAGATACTGAGTTAGAAAGAGTTGAAATAAATGATGAAGAGGGAGATCCATTTGGAGCTAATAGTAGTGTAAACTCTAGCAAACTAGATGAGCGCGAAGAGAGTGTAGAGGTTAAGCCTGAAATTGAGAAAGATGGTTGCATTGAGCTTGGCAATTCGGTAACATTCTCATCTGATGACTTGACAAAAGAAGAAAATATCAGTGATGATAAAAAGTCCCAAACTGAGAATGATGAGTGGCACACAGAATCATCAAGTGAAACCGAAGAAGATACAACAGAACTTGATAAACTTTTAGATGATTCAATTTCTTCTATTATTGATGAGATTGATGAAGAAATATCTTATGAAGAAAGCATTGATTCTTTAGATGCAGAACCTGAAGATGATAGCGAAACCAATTCTCAACAAGTTTTATTTAATGATAAAGATTTTGAGGATGATGAAGAGGTACGAGAAGATCTAATTGAAACAAAGGAAGAGAGCATTACTAATGAGACAGAGGTAATGGGTACATCTTCCATTGATATTTCTATTCTATTAGAAAATAAAAAGATTACAAAAATTATAGAATTAGTTTTTGATTATGATATGGAAGAGTTTGCAAATGCAATTGATAAAATATCAGAATGTAAGAATGAGGTCGAAGCTTTAACAACAATAGATGAAATTGCAAAAAGCTTGTTTGTCGATGAATCAACGAAAGAGATTAAAGTTTTGAAAAATATAATTTCAGACTTTTTTAAGTAAACCGTATGAGCAAAATGTTTCAACAAAAATTTAGGAGATAGCAGGAGATTGAATTAGAGCTTCCGAAATATATGTACATTGGCCTTTAGAACGAATGTGATAAATCTCATATAAATAAAAAGATTTCTCGCCAACAAACTGGTTCGAAATGACATGTCCTTTTTAGGAATTAATAAATACTAATTACAATTTAAGCTATATAGAAATGATAATAGATTATGCTAAAATATATATTAAAGCTGGGGATGGTGGACCAGGGGCTGTAACTTTTAGAAGAGAAAAATTTGTAGCTAAAGGTGGTCCAAGTGGAGGTAATGGCGGTAATGGTGGAAGTATAATTTTTGTTGCTGATAACAATTTAACAACGCTTCTCGATTTTAAGTATAAAAGAAAATACGAAGCCCCCAATGGTGGCAGAGGTGAAAATTCTTTGAGGGATGGAAAATATGGTGATGATATTTTTATAAAAGTTCCTGTAGGAACTATAGTTAAAGATTTGGAAACTGATGAAATTCTTATCGATTTAGATGAGAATGGCAAGGAAGTCTTTTTTCTAAAAGGTGGTATAGGCGGAAAAGGGAATAGTAATTTTGCAACCTCAACAAATCAGACTCCTCGTTATGCTCAACCAGGTAGACCTGGTAAAGAGAGGGATGTGGTTCTTGAGCTGAAACTTCTTGCTGATGTTGGCTTGGTCGGTTTTCCAAATGCTGGTAAATCAACTTTTATTTCTGTTGTTTCGGCAGCACGTCCTAAAATAGCAGATTATCCATTCACAACTCTGGAACCAAATCTTGGAATTGTGCAATATAAAGATTTTAGGAGTTTTGTAATTGCAGATATTCCTGGGATAATTGAAGGGGCACATGTTGGTAAAGGTCTTGGTCATAAATTCCTAAAACATATAGAACGTACAAAGGTACTTTTAATTTTAATTGACTCCACAGTTGAGGATCCAGAAAAGGAATACAATATTCTTCTTAATGAATTATTGGAATTCAGTGACTTGATGAAAGAAAAAGAGAAAGTAATTGTTTTTACAAAATCCGACTTATTAAGTGATGAAGAGAAGGAAAAACTACTTTCTGAGAAAATAAAAAATTATGATGGCAAACCTTGGTTAATCTCATCTGTAACTCAAGTTGGTACTTCAAAATTAATTGATCACCTATGGAACTTGATAGAAGCATAAATCTTAAATCACTAATAGTAAAGCTAGCAATACTATTTATTCTGCTAGTTTTTACATCTCTTTTTTCGCTTCTGTTAGGGTCATTAGATATTAGTCTGATAGAATTGTTCTCTTCTTTTGGGGGCTCCTCCTCTGAAACTATTAGAGAGGTGATTTTCAATATTAGAATTCCAAGATTGTTATTGGCTATTGGTGTTGGTGGAGGACTTTCTGTTGCTGGTGCAGTTTTTCAATCTCTCTTGATGAATCCACTTGCTGACCCATACATACTTGGTGTTTCTAGTGGAGGTAGTTTTGGTGCTGTATTAGCGCTGCTTCTTGGATTATCATTTCTATGGGTTGAGTTATTCTCAGTAATTGGTGCTTCTATTGTAATTCTGTTAGTTTTTATTCTTGGGCATAGATTTGGAAAATTGCAGCCAAATATTCTTCTACTTACAGGCGTAATGATTGGTGCTTTTTTCTCAGCACTGATTCTGTTACTCTTGACATTTATGAATGACTCTCTTAGAACTGCAATCTTTTGGCTCGTCGGAAACCTTGCAATGGCTGACAATTTTTCAGCATATTACATTGTGATATTTTCACTTATTCTTTCAGTAATACTTTCTCTCTTTGGATACAAATTAAATTTACTTGCAATGGGGGATGAAGATGCATCCAACCTAGGGTTAAATCCAAAAAGGATTAAGTCAGTAGTTTATATTTTGGCAAGTGTTCTCGTTGGAATTATAGTTTCAGTAAGTGGGATTATTGGTTTTGTTGGATTATTAATTCCACATGTTGTTCGAATTATTTTCGGTAGTGACAATAGAATAGTTGTTCCAGCATCATTTTTAGTAGGGGCAATATTTCTTCTCTTTACAGATACAATTGCACGAACAATTATTTTACCTTCCGAGCTTCCAGTAGGGGTTGTAACTGCTATGATTGGTGCGCCGGCATTTATTTATCTTCTCAAAAAACGTGTTGCTTAATTAAGAATTCACTTCTGTGGCATACTTGTATTGCTTAGCAACTTGAGTACTGAGGATTGAAACTAAAATTACAAGGATAATTCCACCAGAAATAATATGTAAAAAACTGTATCCATTATCAATCAGAAACCCAAAGAGAAGGGGACTTAAAGCAGTTCCAAGAATCATGATTGTAGCAAACAGACTACGAATTCCACCTAGAGATTTTACACCATAAATTTCTGCAATTACTGCGGTTTTAATTGTGCTTCCAAAACCAACTGAAATACCAGTAAGTGTTAGATATGCTATTGCAGTATAAGTATGATTAAAAAAGAGTAGCGCAATTAATCCAACTAAAAATGGAATTAAATATAGTGGCAATAGTTTTAAGGCAGAATATTTATCTATCAGTTTACCACTCAGAAGAGAGGAGATAGTTCTTCCTATCGCAAACCCAATAAAGCTAAATGATATCCATTCAATAGTCCAATTTTTAAATTCGGCAAGTGAGGATTGATAAAAGAATAATCCAGTAACGAGGAAGGGAAGTACAATTGAATTAAGAGCAATTAAATAAAAATTCTTATCCCTAAAAAGAGTGCTTCTTGAAAAAGTAGAATCCTTACCTGTTAAATTAGTTTCATGATTCTGATCTTTAACTTTTGCAAGTACAAACCAGATAAATGGAATTAAAACTATCGCAACTATTGAAGAATTTATTATAAGTGAGTTTCGCCAGCCAACATAACCTATTACAAAACTCATTAGTATAGGAAAGAACCCTTCACCTGTTGAGTATCCGAGTGATGTAATACTTAAAGCTTTGCCACGAGTTTTATCAAAAAATTTTGAAATAGACGTACTTGAGATATGACTTAATAATCCTTGTCCTGCAAATCGTAAACCTAGTAAGCCTAGGAATATCATAAATATATTAGCTGAAAAAGCCAGCATCAAAGATGAAAGTAATAAGAGCACTGCTGAGTAGAGTGTATATTTTCTTAGGTCTGTATGATCAATTAATTTTCCAACATATGCTAAAATAAAAGAACTACCAACAGTTGCTATAGCATAGAGTCCGCCAAAGAAAGAGTTGGTTAATTGAAAGTCGTTAATGATTTTAGGAACATATAAAGAGAGTAAAAAAGTTTGCCCAAAACTTGAAAAGAATGTCAAAATAAATCCAAACGAAATTAATCTTTTGTTTCTTAAAAAAAATCTTATGTAATCCATGCTTATATTATCCAAATTTCCTAGCGCATGAAATGCACAGATTTACATAGGGAATACTCATCAATCGTTTAACATTTATATAAATGCCACATCTAGAGCATTTGCCATAATCTTCAGAATCAATTTTAGTTAGAGTGTATTTGAATCGTTGTACTGTAGTCTCTTTATCTTTTAATGATACATCCACAATTGCTTTATTATTGATTGCATCCATTCTTGATACACGACCATACGCACTATCAGGAGCTATCGGCTTCGCTGCTTCTTTTAGAAGTACTATGTCTGCTTCAAATTCATCAATTTGCTTTATTATTGATTCTTTGATTACCATTTTTTCTTCGTTTGTCATATGCAAATTTATATAAATTTCTTTACATGAGTTATGTAATTGAAATGATAGTTTATTTTATAATCTTTTATCAAGTATTTGTTTCTTAAATAGTTCACGTTCTTCTTTGCTTAACTTAAAGAGTGCATTTTTTTCTTCCCCTTTTAAATACTCAACACCCACTGTATATAATTTTAATGGGATAGTTATTTCCAAATTTTTTGCAAGGTGAGTTTCGAGCATCTCTTTAATATGTTGTAATATTTCTTTACTATAATTCTCTATATTTATTAGCACATTAAATAAAGCATTGGGTAAAACTCTCCATAGAAGTTGTTCTTTGTTTTGTGTTATTAAATTTTCTACTAGATATGCACAAAAGTTAATAGAAAAATTGTGAGTGGCATCTCTGAAAAGATAATACAAAATATCATCTTCGAGTATGCTACTTAATAATTTATTGTCAGCTTTTTTAATCAATTCTGCAAACAACTTTTTACTTGCAATTAAGTTATTCGCACTAATGTAAGCACGCAATAAACTACCTTTAGTGTGAAAATTATTTGGATTAAGTTTAATACCATTTTTAAAAGCTAAAATTGATTTATCTATTTTCTTAATTTTTAAATAAGTAATTCCCATATTATTATATGCAAAATCGTTTTTAGGGTTTATCTCTACAGCTTTTTTGTAATATTCAATTGCTCTTTTGTAGTGGTGTAATTTTCTATAAGCATTTCCCATATTAATATATGCGTAATCATTATTAGGATTTATTTCGATAGCTTTTTTTAAGCATTCAATTGCTTCTTTGTATTGGTGTAATTCACCATAAGCAGTTCCCATATTGTTATATGCAAAATCGTTCTTAGGATTTATCGCTACTGTTTTTTTATAACATTCAATCGTTTTCTTGTATTTTTGTAATTCGTAATAAACAACTCCCATATTATAATATGCTTCTTCATCTTTAGAATTTATCTCTACTGCTTTTTTATAACACTCAATTGTTTCTTTGTAGAGGAGTAATTCATGATATGCAACTCCCATATTATAGTATGCATTATTGTAGTTTAGATTTATTTTTATAGCATGATTAAAGCATTCGATTGCTTTTTTGTGTTTGTCTAATTTCCCATATGCAAACCCCATATTATAATATGTAGCATCATTTTTAGGATTTATCTCTATTACTTTTTTATAGCAATCAATTGCTTCTTTGTATTGGTTTTTATTTGCATATTCTAACCCATCAATCAAGAATTTGCTCTCTAAAGTTTTGGTTGCCTCAATTCCCATTTTTTCTATTATCTTTTTTAGTTCTTCAGCGCCTTTTACTTGCTTTAGTTCTTTATCAAATTTTGTAATATCTTTTAACACTATGGGTGGCAGAGCTTCTTTATACATCATTGCTTCCATTTGATATATTTCTTTCAATTCTCCGTGTTGAAAATGGCAGCCATAGTGGAATTCGATATATTTATTTTTAATTGTTTGTTGCTCATAAAAGGTGCTTAAAAAATCTATAAATAGTTTAGAAATTCCATTTGGGTTTTCTCCAATTTCAAAACTAATTCGTAATAATGGTTCTTTTAACTCGTAAAAAGTAGTTCCCCCAGATTTATATCTATCAATCATTCCTTTTTGGTAAAGGTTAGAGAGTTGTTTGCTACTAGTGTTTTTTTCTAAAAAGCAATCAGTTGCAATTGTTTTTCCATCAATGGCATTTCTATTTTGCGATAGATATTCAACAATTCTTTGCTCTTCGGGAGCTAAATGATTAACAAATTGTTCATAATATGGTTTTAAATTGTTCATAACTTTCACAAAAACTTTCGAGAGTTCCGCTTTGTATTCTGCATTTAAAAAGGAATAAAATGTAACTAACAAACGGTGGTTTCCTTCGGTTAGTGCATAGATGGCTTTTAGTTTTCCAATAAAAAAGGCTTCGTCCATAACTTCCAACAATTTTGTATTCTTTTCAATTGTTGCAATGGCCTTCAGCAAATTTGCTGCTTCATCATAATTTAGTTTCTTAAGTTGATAAATATCAAAAAAATTATAAAATGGATAATCATCTTTTTGAATATCTTTAATTAAACTTTGGCTTGTTGCAATAATGCTTAGATTATTATATTGATGAATAAAATCACGTAGCTTTTGTTGCCCAGTCTTTTTGAAATTTGCTAATACCTTATTGAAATTTTCAATAAGAACAATTACAATTCTTTTTCCAACAAACTGATTTATAACATCTTTTAGATAGTTTTCTCTCTCTATAAGGTCACCAATTTTAGAAGCCTTTATTACTAGCTCGTTTAATATTTCACTTTTTGGCTCGTTGTATTTAATAAAGGAACGAATTATTGAAATTAATAGATGTGTAAAATTAGCAATGCCGACTGGGTCTTCGGGCATATAGGCAATTATTATTTTATTCGATATTATTTTGTTACTCTTTAACCTATCGTATATCACTTTTGTAAGATGAGTTTTGCCACTGCCCCTTGGTGCAATCATAATAGTTTGGTAGGTAGAGTTTTTGTTTGCCTTGTCTATTATTTTTGCTTCAATCTCATCAACAACAATTTTTCTTACTGTTAAAGTCTTTTCAAGTATTTCAGGTGCAACATTTTTTGCCCCGAAAGATAGTAGTGATTGTGTCATAATTTTTCTTATTTAGTTTGTGTTATACTAATATGCTTTATTTCTTAACCACCACTTTTTTAGGAGGCTATATTTATAATTATAAGCTCTTTTGTCGGCCTCTATTTTTCTAATAAGATAACCATCGTTTTTAAGTCGCTCAATTTCTTTATTTATTTTATCTCTGTCCATATCTTCAATGGTAGATAAAATATTATTTGCAATATCATTTTCTGCTGTCCACTCTGGATTTTTGCTAATAAAATTTAAAATGTTTTCCGAAACATTTTTATTCGGATAAAATTTATCTATTCTGTCGTAAAAATGTTTTGTACTGTTTTCGCCTGTGGTATCATCTATAATTTCGTCAAAAGCATTCTCAATAATTTTCTGTGTTATTGAATTCTTTCCAGATTTTTTTAGTTTGTCAAAAATTACATCAATATAGTAGGGAATATTATCTGTTCTTTTACATATATCCTTTATCAGGTTATATGAAATTGTTAGACCGCATCCAAGTTTAAAACATTTGGAAAGATAAATTGCGTTTTCATCTGTTAAGGGTTCAAGCCTATATTTTGTTAAAAAGTTGATGGGGTCGCCAATATTTACTCCAAGATTCTTTAGTTTATCTAAAACCAAATCGATTCCTATGGAACCGTTATAAATAAATCTAATTTTCTTGTTAAAATAATTATTGTGAGCAATATCCCTAAAGAAACCCAGAACTGACATAGCTGTTTCCTTATCAGACTCAATCAGTTTGTCAATGAAAATGGGAAATTCATCAAACATTAAAACAATTATTTTGTCTGAGTTTTTCTCAATTAGCTTACTAAACAAAATAATTAGCTGCTTTTGCCAGTTATTTTGAAATTTTCCTAGTTTAACGCCTTTAACTTCGGGAACAACATCAGTTGCCAAATTAAAACCTTTTTTAAGTTTATCTGCAATATTCTCGTCAATCAGTTCCTTTTCTTTAGCAATATCTATTAAAGCATCCGAAAATTTCTCAATTGTTTCCACACCTTCTATTGGCTTGTATAATACAACAAAACCATCCTTAGGTTCAGCATCCATTTTACACAAAATAGAGGTTTTACCAAAACGTCTTTCCGCGAATATAGCAACGCCCTTTTTTTCTAAAATCTCCCAAAGTTCGTTTATTTCACTATCTCTTCCTACAATATCTTGGGTAGGTACAAGACCACCTGTGTTGGTTGTAATAGCAATAATTATTTTCATATCTTTTCCCTTTTAATTAAAGATAAAATTATCGTGCGATGTGCATGTCGTACGATAAATGTATCGCACAATGCAAAGATAGTATTAGTTTTATAAAAAACAAAATTTAATGCTTAATCTAAAATGTTATTACTGCTTATTTCATAATCTTTTTTCTTGAAATTATTTCATTCTATCTATATATTACAAGTCTGTATTTTAAAAAATTGGCGAGGTAGCTCAGTTGGTTAGAGCAGTGGAATCATAATCCACGTGTCGGGGGTTCAAATCCCTCTCTCGCTACAATTTTATTAGGAGAAACATTAGATGTACACTTTATTAATTACGATAGCAATAATAATTTCATTTTTACTAGTAGTTGTAATTTTATTACAATCAAGTAAAGGTGGTGGTATGGCTGGAATAACTGGTGGTGCCGGTGGTGGTTTTGGAAATATGTTCGGTTCAAGAAGAACTGCTGATTTCTTAAGTAAGTCAACTTGGTGGTTAGGTGGTTCATTGCTAGTTTTAGCAGTTGTGATTAACCTTTTCTTTCTTCCGGGACAAACAACTAGCGAGCAAAGAGAGAGTATTATTCAAGGATCTCAATCTCAACAAGCTCCTACTACTCCAAATCTTCCTCCTACAACAGGAAGTGAGACCCCCGCAAATATAGAAAACTAAATTTTAATTCAGACTAGTTTCTGAAGAAACCTATCTTTCCTTTAGGAAATGATAGGTTTTTTTGTATATTCACAGTCCGAATTTTAAAGGAAGGAGAAAATATGTCAAAAAAGAAGGCAGAAGTTTTAACAGCTTATAACAATAGCGAATTTCTTAACTCAGCAGGTGCTAGAGAATTAAGAATATTATCAGAATTTATTGAACCTAAATTGAGATTTAGCAAAAATAAAATAATTGATACAATAGTATTTTTTGGTTCAGCAAGAATTAAGTCTGAGAAAGAAGCAAAAGCAAAACTTAGAGAATTAAAAAAATCTGAAAAGAAAACAACTCGTAAATATAAAGATGAGTTAGCTAAAGCTGAGAAAATGCTTGTGATGTCACATTACTATGAAGACGCTGTTGAGTTATCAAAAAGATTAACTGAATGGTCAATGCAATTATCTGAAACAGAAAAACGTTTCATAGTTTGTAGTGGTGGTGGACCTGGAATAATGGAAGCAGCAAATAAAGGTGCTAAGTTAGCTGGTGGAGATTCCATTGGGCTAAATATTTCAATTCCTTTTGAACAATTTGGAAATAAATATTTAAAACCTGAATCGACATATGAGTTTCACTATTTCTTTATGAGAAAATTTTGGTTTGTATATCTTGCAAAAGCATTGATAGTTTTTCCTGGCGGATTTGGAACATTAGATGAATTCATGGAAGTTATAACATTGATGCAAACTAAAAAAATCAAAAAAGATATGAAAGTTATTATGTACGATGAAAAATTCTGGAAAGATATAATTAACTTTGATAAACTTATTGAATATGGAACAGTAAGTAAAAGTGATATGGAATTATTCGATTTTTGTAGCTCAATTGATGAGGTATTTGAAAAGGTTACTGCTCATTTCCATAAGTACTATTTAAATGGTGCAGCAAAAAAATAATTATATAAAAATTGATGTTGTATAAAAAGAAACCCCTCAACTTTTGAGGGGTTTTTAACTTTAGCGATCTCTACGAGATTCTTTGTAAGCTCGTCTTTTTGCTTTAATTCGTTCCAATCTATTTTCCATAGAAGGTTTCACGAAATACTGACGTTTCTTAAATTCTTTAAGAACACCAGAACGCTCGTACTTCTTCTTAAAACGTTTCAGAGCTCTATCAATATTCTCATTATCAGACAGAATAATGCCAACCAAAGTTATCACCTACCTTTCAGTGGTTATTTTAATGTGAACAACAAATTTAACTAAATAACTTAATATTTCAAATATATTAATATTATCTTACTACTATCAAATAAAAAGGGGAAACTGTGGAAGAGAAAATGAAAATATTAGTTACTGGTGGGGTTGGGTATATTGGAAGTCATACAGTAATTAAGTTGATCGAAGCTGGTAATGAAGTTGTAATAGTTGATAATCTCAGCAATAGTAAAATTGAAGCACTCAGAAAAGTTGAAGAGATAGCCAATACAGAAATTAAGTTTTATGAAGTAGATTTATTAGAGAAAGAGAAACTTAATAAAATATTTGTTGATGAAAACATTGAAGCAGTCATCCATTTTGCAGGTTTAAAAGCTGTTGGTGAATCTGTAGAAATACCACTCCACTACTACAATAATAATGTTGCTGGGACTTTAAATCTTTTGGAAGTAATGACAAAAAACAATGTCCGCAAACTGGTATTTAGTTCTTCTGCCACTGTTTATGGCGATCCTAATACGGTTCCAATTACAGAAGATTTTCCACTCTCTGCTACAAATCCTTACGGGCGTTCAAAATTAATGATAGAAGAAATTTTAAGAGATCTTTATAAGGCAGATGCAAAATGGGATTTAGCAATTCTCCGTTATTTTAATCCAGTTGGGGCACACGAATCTGGTAAAATTGGTGAAGATCCAAATGGAATTCCAAATAATCTAATGCCATTTATTGCTCAAGTTGCTGTTGGTAAAAGAGAAGCATTAGCAGTGTTTGGAAATGATTATCCCACAGTTGATGGAACTGGGGTACGTGATTATATCCATGTTGTAGATTTAGCAGAGGGGCATTTAAAAGCATTATCTAAATTAAATACAAATCATGGTTGTGTTGAATATAATTTAGGAACGGGAAACGGATATTCAGTTTTAGAAGTAGTAAATGCATTTCAAAAAGCATCTGGAAAGGAAGTTGCTTACAATATTGTTAATAGAAGGGTAGGAGATATTGCTGCTTGTTATGCTGATCCTACATTTGCTAAAACAGAGTTAGGATGGGAAGCAAAATATGGAATTGAAAAAATGTGTGAAGATTCTTGGCGATGGCAATCGAATAATCCAAATGGATTTGAATAAGTAAGATAGCTTATCTAGTCACTAATTTTCCCAAATGTTTTAATCTCTTTAGAAGATTCTAATTTAATCCTATTGTTTATTTCTTCTAGTTAATTACTTCGTAATCACATTGGGTGGTTTTTTTAGTTAAAAACAATGTTTCAAATTCAGAATTCATAAGGAATTTCAGCATGGAAAAATTTTTATACAAAATGAATTTTTATTCATTTAAATAATTATTATTTAATTCAATTTAAAATATATTTGAATTTAATTGCTTGATATAGTAGATTAGGTTATTGTTATCGGAATAATAACTGAATAATTATTATTATTCTCCTCAGAATTAAATGTTGGATATATTGAAGTTAAAGAAAATTGTAATATTCTTGTTTTTCTTTTTAGGCTGCTTCCAACAAATAAGCTCATCAAATAACACGACAAACTATCCATTTAATGACCAAGTTAACTTCGATTCCCAAGATGCAAATGGTGGAATTAAGGGTAAAGTTTTAGATGAAAATGGGAAAGCTTTATTTTCTACAAATATAATTCTTATAGGCACAAACCATGGTGCAGCTACATGTTTTCAAGGAAAATTTAGAATTGGTAATATTCCAGTTGGTAAATATAAAATCCAAGCTTCATATGTTGGCTATACTAAAAAGATTATTGAAGTAGAGATTATTGATAATAGGTTTATTCAATTAGAAATTAACTTAAAACCAGAATCATTTAGTGTTGGTGGTATAACTGTAACAGCTAAAGAAGATTTAATTCCTCGAGATATTGCAACAAAAACAGATATTAGTTCTGGAGAAATTGAGCATTACCAAGCTACCAATTTAGGTGATGTTCTTGATTTAGTGCCTGGAATTCAAAAAACAAATCCTGGTATTAATAAAACAAGTCAAATATCTATTAGATCAAGTGCGGTTAATGATGCAGAAGGCAAAATAGAAGCATTTGGAACTAAAATTATTATAGACGGTGAGCCTCTATCTAACAACTCTAATTTACAATTTGAAACTATGGGTAATAGCAGATTTGGTTTTGGTAATACAGGTGGTGGTATTGATTTAAGAGAGATACCAGCAGATAACCTCGAATCGGTTTCAGTAATTTCAGGTATGCCATCAGTTAGGTATGGTGATTTCTCTAACGGAATTATTGAACTTAAAACAAAAATGGGTGTTGCGCCACATAGAATAAAAGTTAAAAATAATCCACATACTACTGAAGCAAATCTTGGTGGTGGTTTTGGTCTGGGTAGTAGCTCACTTAATTATAATGCTAATATTGCTCGTAGTGAAAGAGATTTAAGGATTGTTGGTGATGAATATACTAGAGGAACAGCTCAGCTAATTTTTGGAACTGCACATTCTCCTGATTGGACTGCTCGTTACAAACTAAAGGGTCAGTTTATAAATGATGAGGAAGAACCTCAAGGAGATTATCTACAAACAAGGGATTATAATAGGGGTTATAATATTGGATTTAATACTTGGGGAACAGCAAAACCAATAAATCAAATCTCAAAGTTTAAATACAATGCCTATGTGAACATGAAAAAGATAAACTCAATGAAGAGTAAATTGAAAACTGAATATCTTGTCACTCCAGAAGGTGATACAGTCTCTTCATATATTGGAAAAGTTGAAAACAAAGGAATTCAATGGCTTGCAGGTGGTAGACTAGAATGGCAGAATGTTTTTTATACTGGCGATTATATTCATAATTTCCTTGTTGGAGCTGAGACTCAATACGATGCAAATACTGGTGAAGGTGTAGTTTTTGATACAGTCTATAGTTATTATGGTGCCGAGTCTGGAAAAAGACCTTATAGTTTTGATTCAGTTCCTGGTCAATTAATTCTGAGTATGTATGCTGAGGATAAACTAACTGGACATTTTATATTTGATTTTTCATTTATGTTTGGGTTTCGATATGAAATGTATAGACCTCATTCATTTAATCTGAGTGGTCTTTGGGGCGATGGTGATTTGGTAGAATCTTACCAAGGTAGTTTCTTTAATCCTAGAATAAGTTTACTAACATACTTTTCATCTAAAAATCAGCTAAGAATTAATTTTGGTAGTAGTTCAAAATCCCCTGCCATGAGCCTAGTTTATCCACAGGAAGAGGTATTTACATGGAGAAATCCTATATCTGAAATTAATGAGTATTATAGATATGATAAAAGAGTTCCTAACCTACAGGGGTATAAAACAACTCAACTTGAAATTTCATATGACCATAAATTTTTAAACAAAATGGGGATTTCCTTAACGGGGTATTATAGAGAAAGAAATAATCAACCCAAATATCAAGACCAACCAGTATTTACTGAAATAAATGAAAATGGAAAAAAAGTAGTCTATTATATTGATGAATATAAATTAAGCTATGGCATTGGCAAAAACCAAAGCAAGGGGCTCGAGTTTAGTTTTAGAACAGCCCAGATAAGTCCATTGAATATGACCTTCAAAATAAGTGGCTCATATAGTTATAGTAGAACTTTAAGTACGGGCTCTTCATATTCTCAAAGTACAGATGAGAGTGTTGGACAGTATCCTAATTATCTAGTGCCTGGAGTTGAGAGTGATACGCTTATTGGCTTTTATTATCCATCTAAAGGAAAATGGAGAGATAGATTACAAATAAATTACTATTTAAAATATATAAATAAAGAGTTGGGTCTTTGGGTCACATTAAGAGCAGAACAACTATATGCAGATAGATACCAAAGTTTTAGTTTAATTCCTGTTGACTATAGTTTACTCACTGATAAAGGAACAATTAGTAGAGACTATTCAGAATCTGTAATATCCAAACCTCCCAAATGGCTCTTTAGTTTTAATGTTTCAAAATCACTTTTTGATGGGGCTGAGGTTTCGTTTTATGTAAATAACTTTATGGATAATCCAGCAATATGGAATTACTATCATCCAGTAAATGAAAGGTATCAGGAAGAGACCAGGAACACTGAGTTATTTTACGGAATAGAATTTAGTATGATATTTGATAGATTATTTAAATAAATAAGCTAAAAGTTAGCTTATTTGACTAATAGTTCCTCTTTAAATACAAGGAGTTTAACAATGAAAAAAATAATATTCATATTGTTGAGTTTTACAATTCTATTTTCTTGTGAGGAAAAAGCTCCTGTTCAAGTTGATGGAAAAGCAGAGTTAGAAATTGTTGCTGTATGGAAATCAGATGTTAGGGATTCAACAAATGTTTATTCACCGTTAGCTAATGCAGAAATGATTTTAGTCTCTGAATATGGTATGAGTATTGAATATACTAATGAAAATGGCGTAATGCATCTCAAAGAAATACCATCCTCCATCTACCAGATTTCCGCAAGAAAAAAGTATCCAGATGATGAGAGCATACTAATAGTTGGAAATATAACTGATGTAGAAGTAGTAAGCGGATCAACAGTAAGGGATACTATATTTGCAAAACCTATTTCATCAAGTGGAATTTCGATAAATGAAATTTATTCAGTGGGTCCTGTAAATAATATTTATTTCATGTTCGATCAATTTCTTGAATTATATAATAGTAGCGATGAAATTAAATATCTTGATGGAATGCAAGTTTTTAGAGTAACTTCGAGCCGAGCTTATTGCACAGATCATAGAACACCAGAATTAGGAGAGCCTGGCGCCGATTGGACTGGGGAAGGTAAAATGTTTGGTGTCACATATGCATTTAAATTTCCGGGAAGAGCTGGGGAGAAAAATTATCCGTTTGCTCCACGTTCATTTATTACACTTGCACAAGATGCATACGATCATAGCAGTTCAGTATCTACTTCAATTGATTTAGCCAATGCTGACTGGGAATTTGTAAATCAATTTAGTGCTGTAGAACTAGATAATCCTAGTGTTCCTAATTTAGTTAATATATCAGACTGTAAGACATCGGATTTTATGATTGGTATAACCTCTGATATAATGGTTCTTGCAAGTGGACAAGATACTGTTTTAAGTGATGGGATTGAAATCTCAACTATTCTAGATGGTATTGAATATCAAACGAGTGGTACAAAAAATATTACTCTTGATGAAAGAATTGATAGAGGGTGGGTTATGGCACCACCAAAATATACTGGAAGATCAATGCAAAGAAGGGAGAAAGGTGTTGATACAAATGACGGAACTTTAGATTGGGAAATAATTCCTAAACCAACTCCAGGTTATCAATAAATGAGAATTAGTTATAAAATACTTCTTTTACTAATAGTTGCTACAAATATTTTTGCTCAGAAAAGTAGACTGGGTGCATTAGGTGGTTTAAGTTACTCTATAGTAGATATTGACTCACAGATTGACCCTTATATATTGGGGCAAAACCCTGCATGGCTATTTAAAAGTCAGGTAAACGAAAGGTTAGAGATAGACCCACTCTACAAAAATAGTAGTGGAGATTATCATCGTTTATTTGAATCAGGTGATGTTGATAATACTAATATAAGTTTTATGGGAATTAAACCACTAGGCAGTAGTGGTACATTTAGGGGATATGCAGCTTACAACTACGAAATGCAAAAAGATCGATATAGAGTTTTGACATTAACACCTTATTCAGGAGATGCCTTCTTTTTTACTGATACTACTTCTGGAGATTATAGATATAGTGGTCCAACATTTGAATTTATGCATAGTCTTGAAGTGGCAGACAATTTTTTTATTGGAGCATCAATTAGATATGAAATTTTAGATGGATTAAAAAAAGTTTATACTTTTGCAGAAACATTGTATCGTGAGGCTTCAGGTAACATTGGTATTGCATATATGTTTTCAGATGGTTTTACACTTGGATTCAACTATGAAATAAATGATACCCAAGAGAGAATAACTGCTAATGATGTTAACAACACAGATGTTGAAACTTTTCTCTTTCGTGGGGATAAAAACAAAATTGAACTTCGTGGTTCGTCACAAAGTTATAAATTGAAAAAGTTTGGTCATTCTTTCTCAGTACAAACACTAGTTAAACCAAACGAGAACTTTACCATTGGATTAAATGCCTTTTATTTGCTGCGTAACTCCACATCGTTATTTCCTGTAAGTTCACTAATTGATGTGGAAGATGGATATTCGAATTTTGATGAAATTGATGTTACTCTCCAAGCTAGATGGATTGAAAGCAAGGCTTTTACTTTTGGATTTACAGCTGGATATAATGACAATAATAGTTGGTCAAAAAACAGTAAGAGAGATTTAACTATTTGGGATCTTGGTGTAAATGATGTTTTTACCGGTATTGGTGTAACTTATTCCAATGAAAATAAGAGTATGCTCGTTGGTTTTGAATATGAAATACACTCTATCTCAGCAGACTCCTCCAAGTATATTGATAATAGATTTAACAATATGTCAGCATTAAATCATGTAGCGCGCTTAGGATTTGAGAAATCATTAGATAATATGTTTATAGTAAGAATTGGATATAATTTAATCTATAAAGAACATGATTTTATCTATGGCGGAGATAATGTTACAACTCATTTTGTTACACTTGGTGGTAAGGTAAAGCTTTCAGAATCTATCGAGATTGAACCGCGAATTGAATATGCAACCACAAGATTAGATGAAAATTCTTTATATAAAAATAATTTCGGAATATTTACAACTTTTAGGTTTTATAAGTTTTAAATGAACCATTTGGAGGTATTATGAGTAAAAAAATATTTGTTTTCTTTTTCCTTTTTTCAATCACAATTTTTGGAAGTACTACTTGGAGACAAGTATCGGAAGCTACTTATGGCGCTCTCAGCGATGTGTTTTTCATAAATGAAACTCTTGGTTGGGTTGTTGGTTCAACTGGTACAATTATACGAACGACAGATGGTGGATATACTTGGGAAGAGCCAACTGATGTGCTCCCAGTTATTCAATCTATGTATAGCATCTATTTTGTTGATGAAAATACTGGCTATGCAGGAGGTGCTCATGATTTGATATTAAAAACAACAGATGGTGGTGCTACTTGGAGTGAAGTAACTTTTGAATCAGTTGATGGTTCAGTCTATTCTCTCTATTTCACTGATGAAAATCATGGATGGGTTCTTTCCGGAAAGTCAAGTGGAGGGGAAATATCTTATACTGATAACGGAGGAGATTCTTGGACTGTGCAAACTACTGAGACTTCGATTAATTTAAAAGCAATGAGCTTTTTCTCTTCTGGACATGGTATTTGTGTTGGTGGTAAATCTGGAAACTTTGCTATCTATTATACTACAGATGGTTTCACATGGACTAAAGCTCCAACTCCAACTGGTATTCCTCAAGGATATTCTCGTACGGATTTATATGCAGTTGCTATGGCTAGTGAAACTGTTGCATGCATTACTGGATGGGGATCAAGTTCTGTAGGATTACAACCGGCCTATACTATTCGTTCAACTGATGGTGGAGCAAATTGGAAATATGAAACTCAAGCTGAAGAAGATAGAGTATATGTAAATATGTATGGTATAGCCTTTAGTGATGAAAATAACGGTATTGCTGTTGGTGGCTCCACTTACAAAGGAACACTTACATATAAAACTACCGATGGCGGCATAACATGGAAAGAATCCTATTCTCCAACGGGATTTCAAGGAAAAGCAATTAGTATAGTTAATGATAGAATTTGTATAGTTGGCGGTAGTGGTGGTATTGTTATCTCAGAAGATGCTGGTACAACATGGAAATTAGTCACTCCAATAATTAACACGTCCCTTTATGATATAGTACAGTTACCTAATGGTAATATAATAGCTGCTGGTTTTTACGGTGGTATTATAATTTCAGCCGATAATGGAGAAACATGGGAGAGTAGTTATGTCGTTGGAAATAATATTTCTCCAACAGTTCAAGATTTATATTTTATCGATGATAATATAGGATTCGCAGCCCATAGAAATAGAACAGTATCCAAAACAACTGATGGTGGCTATACATGGACCCAAATAATGAAAGACACAATGTCATCTTCCGTCAATAATTATGGTGTTCAATTTTTAAATGAAGATGTAGGATTTGTTGTTGGAAAGGGTAATTCTGACGTAAGCGCTTTTTATAAAACTTCAGATGGTGGAAGTAGTTGGACTTCACTAATTGCAGATCCAAATTTAGTGAATGAAATAAAAGGTCTTCATTTTTTCGACGCAAGTAATGGAGTGGTTGTTGGTGATGAATCAGCTTTAGCTTATACCACAGATGCTGGTGATTCATGGAATAATATAAAAATAAATAATGCTCCAAGCGGTTCCTTTGATTTTAATGAAATAGAATTTCTAGATGAAAGTCTTGGATTAATTTGTGGAGATGTTCTTGCAAAATCGGTTGATGCTGGAAAAACATGGGAGTATGTTGCAATTGATGGTCTCGCTAAAGAAATTAAAGCCGTTGAGATAGTTGATGAATTAACATGGTATTTAACAGGTAGTAAGTTTTTACTAAAAACAACTGATGGTGGAGTTACATGGAATGATATTATTGATTTAGAGATTGTTACTGCAAATACATGTTATGATGTTTTAATTGATAATGATGGATATCCTTGGGTTGCTTGTGGAAGTAGTGAAATATATACTACTGCACCTACTACTGTAAGTGTTGAAAGAATTGACGATAATGTTTTGAGTAGTTTTTCGCTTGAAGCAAACTATCCAAATCCATTTAATCCATCAACAAAAATTAAATATTCATTACCTTCATCATCAATGCAAAATGTAACATTAAAAGTATATGATATGCTAGGGCAAGAAGTTGCAACTCTTGTAAATAACACTCAAAAATCTGGCACGTACGAAGTAGAGTTTAATGCATCTCAACTTACTTCAGGTATTTATATATACACACTGCAAAGTGCTGGGCTTTTACAAAGTCGAAAAATGCTACTTGTTAAATAAAATTAAGTAGCTATTCCGTGTATTCCACTCTAGTGATGGATTGTTTTTACGGAAGAGTTAATTAAAAATTTTTACTAATTATGAGGTTTGAAAATGAAAAAATTATTAATTCTTTTATCCATGCTTATTTTTACTTCGCTTACTTTTGGCCAAGTAACTCCTTTTGATATGGTTGGTCAAGATGGTTCTACAGGTGCAGACTATTCATATGATATTTGTGTTGATGATGCTGGTAATAAATACATTACTGGAAAATATAAAGGTACTATTGATTTTGGAAATGGTGTTTCAATTACACCTTTTGATAATTATGATATATTTGTGGCAAAATATAATGCTGCTAATGAAATTCAATGGGCAAAATCTTATGGTGGATATAGTGCCGATGAAGGAAATGCTATTGCTGTTGATAGTTATGGTAATGTAATTGTTGCCGGAGTATTTTTCTCGACTATGACTAACGAAACGGATACTTTATTTTCACGAGGTACCTTTGATATTTTTGTTCTAAAACTTGATTCAGATGGTAACTATTTGTGGATGAAACAAGGCGCAACTGAAAATTTTGATAAACCAACAGACATTAAAGTTGATAGTGAAGATAATTACATTTTACTTGGTTACTATGATGTTAATGATTCTTTAACACTTCCGTTCAAATATGAAGGACTAGAGTTAACTACTGCTCAAGGTGAAAGAGAAGTTCTAGTTATTAAAATGGATTCAAATGGTAATCCACTTTGGGGTGTAACAGGTGGTGGTGCCGATAACGATTATTCTGGTGGATTAGTTCTTGATGAAAATGATGATATCTATTTTAATGGTTATTACGATAATGAGGAAGCTATTTTTGGTACAACTACTCTTCCTAATATTGATGGTTATGAAGTCTTTGTAGCAAAACTTAATTCTTTGGGTACTTATGAATGGGCAGTAGCTGCAACTGGTCCTGGAGATGATAAAGGTTATGGGATTGATTACGTTGAAGAACGGGAAGATAATCCAGGAACAATTCTTGTTACAGGATATTTTGAAGATTCACTTTATGTAGGACCAAGTAACGAACTTTTTGAGTCTGTTGGAAATGATGACATTTTTGTTTTAGCATATGATAAAAATGGAGTATCTGAAGGTGCTATTACATATGGTAGTGAGGGAGAAGACCAAGCTAAAGCAATTAGCTCTGTACCTGGTTCAGATGGATATTATTTTGTGTCTGGTGTTACTAAAGGAGATTTGGTTACCCCTACAGATTCTTTAGTGAATTACGGCGATAGAGATATGTTTATTATAAAATTCCATTATGATGAAATTGTTTGGGCTAAAAATTATGGTGGTACAGAGTATGATTATCTAAATTCATCTGCTATTAATGGAAATGGTAAAGTCTATTTTACTGGAAACCATAAAAGTACTCCAGCACAATTTGAGCCATTTACAACAGATATAGTTGGTAATTATGATTTATGGATAGGTGAAATGTATTATATTACACCACCTTCTGCACCAATAATTCTTGCTGTAGAAGATATTCCAAATGACCAAGGTGGAAAAGTAAGAATTCAGTTTACTGGTAGTGAGTTAACAAAATCATTCTCTATTTGGAGACTAATTGAAGGAACTGAAGACTGGGATGCAGTTGGAAGTTTTAATGGTATTTCTAATAGCATGTACTCTTATGTTTCTCCTACTCTTGGAGATTCAACTGATCAAGGAATTGTTTGGTCTACATTTAAAGTTACTGCACATTCTAATGCAAGTCTAGATTACTTTATGTCAGATCCTGCAAGTGGTTATTCAATTGATAACTTAGCTCCTGCTGTGCCTGCTGGAATTATTGCAATTGGTCATGAGGATAAAGTTGAAATAGCATGGGATGATAATGTAGATAAAGATTTCCAATTTTATGCGATTTATCGTTCAACAGATTCAGAGTTTAATCCTGATAGTATGAATACAGCAACTTACACTACAATTGAAAGTTCTTTTGACGATGCTAGTGTTGAGTTAGGTAAAACTTATTATTACAGAATAGTTGCAGTTGATTTCTCTGGAAACAAAAGTGAGTATTCAGAAAATATTTTTGCATTAGTAACTGATATTGATTCTGATATGGAAATTCCAACAGTTTATGAGTTAGGGCAAAACTATCCTAATCCATTTAACCCAAGTACAGTAATTAAATTCTCACTACCAGAAAGTGGATTAATTACATTAAAAGTGTTCAATATACTAGGTCAAGAAGTAATGACACTAGTAAATGAAGTTAGAGCAGTTGGAAATTATGAAGTATCATTTGACGCATCTAATTTAACTACAGGAATGTATGTATATAGAATTGAATCAGGTGAATTCACAGCAACTAAAAAAATGATGTTAGTTAAATAATAGAAGTAGAGTTTGAAAATTGCAAAGGCAACTAAACAAGTTGCCTTTGCTTTTTTTTGTAAACCTAATAAAAATATCTTTTTTAATAAAAATTATATGGAATTATGAATGAAGAATAAATTAAGACTATCAATGCAACTTTCAATTGTTGCAATGATTTTATATGGAATAATAAGACCACTTGTTGATTCCTCTTACGTCCCAGATTTTGAATCATATTGTCCACTTGGTGGACTATCATCTTTGATGAGTAAACTTAATCTAGGTAGTTCATCCTGTCAAATGGGTGAAGTACAAATGATGCTTGGAATTGCACTCATTGTTGGTGCGGTAATTTTTGGAAAATTATTCTGCAGTTTCCTTTGCCCAATAGGCACATTCATGGAATGGCTTGGTAGGATTGGAGATAAATTTAAACTTAGATTCACTATCCCAGAGTATTTAGATCGTCCATTTAGACTTATGAAATATGCATTGTTGTACTATACAATTTATATTACTATGAATGCAAGTGAATTATTTTGTAAGGAATACGATCCGTATTTAGCAGGGGTTACATTCTTCCAAAATGGGGATGTAGTTTGGTACTATGCAATAATTACAATTATAATTGTTGTGATCGGATCATTATTTACCAAAATGTTTTGGTGCAGGTATGTCTGTCCACTAGGTGCAATTGGTAATATTTTCTCAAATATAGGTGTTGTTGTAATTGCAGCAGTTCTTTATTTTGGTGCTAATCTTTTTGGTGCAGAATTAGGGCTAGAATGGCTACTTGGTTTAGTAGTTGGATTAGCAGCTTTAAGTGAAGTTATTTTCAAAAAGAGTTTCCTATTTCCTATATTTAAAATTACACGCCATGATGAAACATGTCCATCATGTGATAAATGTAATACTGATTGCCCACAAGGCATTGAAGTTTCATCATACGATGCTGTTAACCATTCAGATTGTAACATGTGTGGTGATTGTATTTACGCTTGTCCAGTAAAGCAAACTTTATCTGTTAATAAAATGCCAACTAAATATGGCAAGTATATTGCTCCAGTTGCAACAATAGTTCTAATTGCTGCTGGTTTAATTGCATCAAATTTCTACGAATTTATAACCCTCTCAGAACGTTGGGGCAATTTTGAAAAGTTAGATAATGTTGAAGTTTATCATCAAGAAGGTCTAACTTCAATTAAGTGTTGGGGAAGTGCATCGTCATTTAAATCCCAAATGGAAAGAGTAAATGGTGTTGTTGGTATTGATGCTTACGCTGTTTCTCATACTGCTGATATATATTACAATCCAAAAGTAATTTCAGAAATGGGTGTTAAGAAAGCAATATTTAAACCAGTAAAACAAAAGGTTAGAAGTACTTCTAAAAGTGGTTTAGATTCACTTTCGGTAGTGCAAATTGGGATAGATAATTTCTTTGACAAAACTGATTTCACAAATTTAACATATGCTTTTAGAGTTAGTGATGCAATCTTTGGATTTGAAACTATTTTTGGTGAGCCAGTTGAAACAAAAATCTTTTATGATGGAGATAAGCTTAATTCTGCAAAAATTGTAGAGTTAATAACTGCAGAAGAAATTGAAGTAAACATGAGAGATGGTTCTATTCAAAAAAGAGAGATAGAGTTTGAAGTTGAAGAAGATGGTAAGCAGCTTAGTAAGGTGTCTGTTCTTGGATATGAAAAAGGAATGTTTAAATCATACGATAACAAATTCAATAAATACAGTTCACAAGATATTGATAGTCTTAGTGTATTAGTCTATCCAATGGCAGAAGCTGGCAAGAGTGCTTTATATAGAAGATTAAGTTATTTATCAAGTCATTTGTCAAATTGGAAAGGAATTGTTAGATTCTCGACAAAATATGATGAAGCTCCAATGGCTTATGTGTATTTCAAAGAAGATATTACTCCTTTAGATACTTTGAAAGCAGCTCTCTCGGCAGAAAAAATGAGAGTCCATTTTAGAGGTGGTGAAATTAAATTGGTAGATAATCCGTTTAAATCTAAACCTGATGGAGTTGTTAAAAAAGTTACTGAAGGAGAAGAGTAAGAAACTTGTTTGTTATAAGCTGTCATTGTGAGGAGTCCAATCTTTTCTGGACGACGTGGCAATCTGTTGTAGATTGCTTCTCCCAACAAAAAGAGATGGATTCGCAATGACAGATGTTTGTTTGAATGAAAGATTTCTTACCCCCATTTGGGATTTGAAATTGCAATTAATCAAATTCTTGTTTCGCAAAAATCATATAATTACTAAACGCGGAGAATTATGGAATACGTAGTTGAAGTTAAAGATTTAACACATTATTATGGTAGTAAGAAGGTGCATGAGAATCTTAATTTTAAAATTAAGAATGGAAGCATTTTCGGTTTGCTTGGTAAAAATGGAACTGGCAAAACCACAACAATTAATATTCTAAATGGTTTCTTGAAACCAACATCGGGTAAGTGTCTAATTCTGGGAGAAGATTCCTATATGCTTCCTCCTGCAACAAAGTCTAAAATTGGATTTCTGATTGAAGGACATGTTCAATACTCTTTTATGAATATTATTCAAATCGAAAAGTATTATTCACAATTTTATCCTCAATGGAAAAGGGATGTTTATTACGATTTAATGTCAAAGCTAAAAGTGCTAGATAATCAAAGAATATCTAAAATGTCGTGTGGACAAAGATCACAAGTTACACTTGGATTATTACTCGCACAGGATCCCGATTTACTAATTCTTGATGATTACTCAATGGGCTTAGATGCTGGGTACAGAAGACTTTTTCTTGACTTCCTTAAAGAATATGGAAAAGCTGAAAATAAAACAATCTTTATCACTTCCCATATTATCCAAGATTTAGATGGATTTTTAGATGACGCTGTTATTCTTGATTACAACGGTGTTGTTCTTCAAATGCCAATAAACGAATTCAAAAGAGATTTCAAAATGTATCAATTTAATACGAAACAAACAGATTTGATATCTAAAGATGAAGTGATAAACAATTTTGAAATTTTGAATAACAAAGCAACTCTTTATTCTTTTAAAGATGCAGAAACTGTTCATAATCATTTAAGAAGCAAAAGTATAAATTTTACAGAGTTCAGTGATAATCCAATGGATCTTGAAGATGCCTTTATTGGACTTACTGGTAAATATTAATAGGAGAGTTTAATGTATAAATCGTTAGCTTATAAAGAATGGCTAAAACTGAGATGGGTTGCACTGGTTGGATTGAGTTTAGAGATTGTTACCCTCATTTATATTTTTTCAAATTTACGTGCGGCTGTTGAATTTAATAGTGCATTTGATATTTGGAATGTTGTAGTTTATAAAAATTATATGTTCTTTGGTTCTATCAAATATATCCCTTTGTTTATAGGATTATTACTTGGGGTTTTTCAATATTTGCCAGAGATATTGGATATGAAATTGAAATTAACTCTGCATCTTCCACTAAAAGAAAACAGTGTATTTATATTTCTTAATGCATACGGAACTATGATATTGTTAGGTTTATTCCTTCCATTTATTCTCATGCTAATTGTTGCAAGTAATATTGTATTTCCTCATGAAATTACTACCGCTACCATTTTAACAATTATTCCTTGGTTTTTATCTGCATTTGTCTCATATTATTTTGTTGCTGCAGTAATGATAGAACCATTATGGACAAGAAGAATTATAATTTCAATTGTTGGATTTATTTTGATAAATCCGTTATTAATTAATACTGGATATGTAACGTACAAACTAATATTATTTCCACTATTACTAATTGTTCTTACTTTTACTGGATTACACATTTTGTCTGGATTAAGATTTAAGAGAGGTGCAAAATGATTACTTCAGCTAAAATTGCAAGATATCTTTTGATTTTTTCTTTAATAGTCTCTTTTTCATTAGTTCTTCCAGAATTTTATTCAAGACTATTTTCAAAGTCAATAGCTAAGCCATATGTTTATTATAGTTCAATTTCAAATGAATTTGTATTTACAGAATTTAAAGATGGAAATCTTCAAAGAACAGATTCTAAGGGGAACGAGCTATCAAGAGAGGAATTTGAACGATTGACACCTTTCTTCAATTATAAACAATTATTGTACAGAGAGGAAATGCCAGATACAATACAAGGTATTCCTATTGATCTACAAGAATTGAGATTAAATGGAATCTATTTCTCTGTACGCTCTTCAGATATATTTTCTTATAAAATTCCTATTGCTCCTCTATTGGAATCTAAACCTGGTAGACCAGATTTAAGTATGCCTGTTGAATTTATTAGAATTGCAGATGAACTTCAGTTTATTGATTCTGAATCAAATAGTGTTCTTCCTGAATTAAGCAAACTTTTTAATGATGAACTAATTAGTAAAGGATTCCATTTCCCAGCAAAAAGAATGTTCGGAAATCCAACAACAAGAAAACCATTTGATGAAGGTTATTTTATTATTGATAACGAGGGTGATCTCTTTCATTTGAAGAGAGTTAAAAACAAACCATATGTTGTTAAAATAAATTTACCCTCTGATATTAACGTTAAATTTGTAGTAGTGCGAGAAATGAATCTGAAAGAGTTTTATGCTTTGATGATTACCGAAGATAATAGACTATTCCTAATTACTTATGATAATTATAAAATAATTGAACTCCCTTCGGATGGATATGACTGTGCTAATTATAAATTAATATTTAAAGGCAATTTACTCTATCGAGAAATTTCTTTTAGAAATCAGAATAGTATTAGGTCAATTATCACAGATAGAAATTATAAAGTTATAGATACATATTATGATGAATGGGAATCGAATGAGGAGAGTATGGTTGGAATAATCTCTAAGTCTATTTTCCCATTTAAGATTTCATTTGAAGATAATAATAATTCTTTTATTAATTTCTATACTGAAGTTTCTGGTTTTGAATATTTAATTGGTAATATAATTGCATTTCTAATTGGTCTTGTTCTTCTTACTACTAAATTTAAAAGAAAAAATTCAACTAAGATTATGGATTTACTAATAGTTTTATTTACTGGAATTTATGGACTAATTGCAGTTCTTCTAATTAGAGACGAAAATTAAGGCTTACCTCGCTTAATAACTAAAATAGTATTTATAAAAAAAAGGAAGTTTTTAACTTCCTTTTTTTTTGTCCAAATACGATAAAACAAACTTAGGGTAAAAATTTATCCCATTTTCGTGAGTACA
>CBDUTO010000029.1:0-38128 GCA_965370315.1 uncultured Melioribacteraceae bacterium | reverse complement strand
AAGTTATACTAAAATAACACTTTATACAGAGTTATTCGAGGCTATTGCATAAAGCGGGTTAATTCTGCTAATCCATTCTTTAATTCACGTTTCATTTCTTTCATCTCAAGAGCAAACTCTTCACTATCAAAATCAATTTTGATATCTTTCAGTCCAGATAAATCAACTTTTAATTGTTCCAAATCAATTTTTAGTTCGTCCATTTGAATATCTAAATCGGCCATGTTTTCAGTGAACTCTTCATACCTCTTATAGATTAAATCCTCATATTTTGAGAAATCACTTTTAGAGACTTTATCGCCATCTTTATAAAGTTCAACTAGTTCATCTTCTTCGAAATAAGCTTTCCAGTAAATATTGTCTTCATGAAAAGAAATTTTAATTCTATCATCATCAAAATCATTTATTGTATAACTAACAGTGTTAGATGAAGAACTTCCAAAAGATGCAGATGCAAATTGATCTGACTGAGCAGAAGAACTCACAAACGAAGCAGTTGCTACATCTGATTGATGTGCAAATGTATTCCCTTTTCTACTTATTTCGCTATCTAATCCAGAACATGCTATTGACGTTACCAATAATAACATTGGAATTATTGTTAGAACTGCGCTAAACGTTTTTCTTTCATTTTTTGAATGTGTCATTCTTTTAATCCTCCCCATTAATGAATGTTTATTCCCAATTGCAGCCATTGCAATTTTCGTTTTTGTGCAATCACTATTTTGTACGAACAAAAGTGCTTTTGCTAATGTGATAGAATTACCACAAATTTCAATTGCAATATCATCACTCAAATATTCTCTCTCCTGTCTAATTGTTTTTGAAATCCACCAAACCGCTGGATTAAAGAAGAAGAGAACTTCAATTATTGATTGAAAAATATTCAAGAGATAATCTGCTCGTTTAATATGTGCCAATTCGTGAGCGATAATAATTTCTAATTGATTCTGAGGTATTCCAGAGATCAATCCGAGTGGCAATAGTATAACTGGTTTTAAATAACCAATTGTTACAGGAGATTCCACCAACTTCGATTGAAGCAATTTTACGTTTTTTGTAATTTCAAATTTTGTCCTCAAATTTTCTATTTTCTCTTCCCAAAATTGATTTACTGGAATCACATCACGGATTTTTAATCTCTGAGTATAAATTATTCCCCCCAATAATCTTATGCTCATAATAATAATTCCAGCAAACCATAAAAGTACAATTACGGCAATATTGGATGATAGAAAACCCCTAGCCAATGTTGTATATTCTAAAACTATTGAATTTGTATCTTCTGATAAAAATGTATCTGTTAAAACTTCTTCATTTTGCGTTGAGTTATTTCCCATATTAGATAATTCAGTCGAAGTGCCTACTTGATGATTTTGGACCCTATCTTTATCTAAATCAATATACGTTCTAATTGATATTATAAAAATTAAGATTAATGCAATGTAGGATATATAAGAGCGTATGAGAGTTTTCTTTTTATTTATAAAAATCAATAGAGTTGCAAGCAAAAGGGATATCAAAGTTCCTTGCCACAATGAGTGAATAATTGTCCAACCAATTGTTGAAATTATTTGGGAGGAGAAAAAATTAATTGTTTCCATCTTCAGCTCCTTCAATTTCTTTGATAAAATTCTTAATTTCATCAATCTCTTTTTGTGAAGTTTTCTCTCTAGTTAAAGCCTGCATTACTAATTTACTTGCTGAGCCACTAAAAACGGTATCTAAAACTTTATCCAACAACAAACTTTGTGCTTCGTTTTTTTCTTGCAAGGGATAATAAGTGTGACTTCTGCCGGAGCGATTTCGTCCGAGTAATTCTTTCTCAAACATTATTTGCATTGTCTTTAATGTTGTGGTGTAACCAACTAAACGATTTTTATTCAACTCGTCATTTATAAATTTGACAGTGGATGGACCACTTTCCCAAACTATTTTTAAAACTTCTAGTTCTGCATCTGTTGGTTTAAATGTTTTTGCTTTCATGGTTTTCTCCGTGTTCAGAAGTTATGACGGATCAAATTACGAAAGGTTTCGTATGTCGGCATTTTTTTGAGCAAAAATAATTTGTCAGTTAGATTTGTTTTTGATATGTGAATTAGATAGCAAGCTAAAGCTTAGAATATTTGGAATGAACGAAAAGGGTTGGAATGCTAATTTGCTCTTTGTAGTAGCGGACTGCGTTGGTATAAGTCTTTCATATTTCTCATGAAATTTATTTTAAAATAATTTGTAAATTCAATTATTGAAAAGCAAATTCCTTAAGTAATTCTAATGGAACTATATCTAACACTGATTCGTGTGTAGATTCTAAAACAATTTTAGGAGCTTTATCAGCTTGATAAGCTTCAACCCAACGCATAGCAACTAAGCACCATTTTTCGCCCGCTTTTATTCCAGGAAATTCGTATGCTGGTATTGGAGTACTTAAATCATTTCCTTGCATTTTTGAAAATTCTAAAAACTCATCTGTTGCTACAATGCAAACGGTATGTTTGCCCACATCTTCTGGTGCTGTGTCGCAATACCCATTTCTGAAATATCCTGTCATTGGATTTTTGCTACACGGAACTAGAAGTTCACCTAATACATTTTGGGGTACCATTAGTAACCTTTCTAATAATATTCTATCACACAAAATTTTATTTTGTTTCTAACTATAACGATAATTACATAAAAGGACAAGAGCTCTGTTTAATAAACCCATTTGTTTTTATACTTAATAATGGGATTTTATTTCATTAAAACCATCTTTATAGATTTTATAGAAGTGAGCGATTCTCCATTCTGGAAGACATATAATCTTAAAAAATAAATACCACTTGATATATTACTTCCATCAAACTCAATTGAGTAAATTCCAGCTTTTTGAATTTTGTTAGTTAGGATTGATACTTCACGACCAAGAATATCAAATATTTTAATTTGAACTTTGCCATCAATAGGAATAGAATATTTTATCTTGGTGCTTGGGTTAAATGGATTTGGATAATTCTGTTCAAGTCCAAATTTGATAGGAGTATTGGCTCTTGTTGGATTAATGTTTGAAACAATATCATTAGCTTTTGGAGATCCATTAATTATATCTGATATTATCCAGTATGTCGAATTATTTGGATTCCCACTAGGATTTCTGTAAGCAGAAACCAATGAGTATCCATCACCATCGGCTTCTTCAGCCCAAGGCAACTTGTCGTTATATTCAAAATTATAAAGAGTATCATTTACTGCATTTATGAAAACAATTTTTTCACCACCATTATTTAGTTGACCTTCGTATTCTCCATCAGGTAAAAAGCCATATCTGTTGTTAAATGCAATACTATTTGAGGCAACAATAATAAATTCATCTGGATTAACAATTGAACCCTGTGGAAAAGTGAATGAAATTCCATTTACAAACGAAGACTCAGTTAAATTTAATTGTGATGATCCGATGTTTTTCAATTCAATAAATTCAAATTCTTTTCCGCTAATGGTATCTTGGTTAACAATATTATCCAAAGGGTGGTAATGCAATTCAGTAATTTTTAGATTTGTTAAGTCTTCATCAATAACAAATGTGTTTTCACTTAATGCACTCCATTCACTCTCAATAAAAGTTCGTGCTTTTATTGTTGTAGTCTCATCTATCTCTATTGGATTAGAATAAAGTTTAGCATTTTCAGAAGGCGAACCACCAAATGAAGAATTTCCAATTGTTAGCTTTGGCAGAATCAGAAAGTCTGAACTCTGCAAAGATGTGTTTATTCCATGAATGGCTAAAAGATTTTCACCACTTTTAAGCAGGTTGGAATACTGTGTAAGGTCAAATCTTTGAAAAGAATTAGCATCCAAGTAATTGGAAGATGTAGAATTCCATTCAAGTGAAGAAGGGACATTTGATTCTGCTACCTTTACGCCATTCAAATATGCTACAAAACCATCATCTACCATTATATCACACTGTAAAAAGTTCATCTCTTCTAAGTCGGTCGGATCAACTGAAAATGGAATTCTAATATAGCATGTAGTATTTGGGTTATTGCCACTTTCGTGCATGTAATTTTTTATGTTCAATGAGATATATTCATTGTAAACGCCTTTATTATCATAACCAATTCCACCACTTGTTCCATTACAAGTCAACCAGTTAGAGTCATCAAAGTTTAAATCACTTTTCCATGAGCTTTGTTGTGCAGAAGTAGGGACTAACACTCTCTTGAGTGCAGAGGCTTCAATAATATTTTTGCTAAAATTAGAATTATTATCACTTATTGGTGAGTATGGGTCGGTTCCATTATTTGTATAGAATATCTCTCCACCAGAATTGCTCAGTTCAATCTCAATTCCTTTCTCTACAACCCCACTTTTAATACTAAATTGTGGTGGGGTTAAAGATGAAAATAATCCCTTTTCTTTAAGTTGATTTATTACAATACTATTTCTTGAAGGGAGAAAATCATTTAATAGAAAATTTACTGCACTTTCCCAATCGGCTTTAGTTCGCGGTGTCTCAGATTTTGAATCACCCCATCTTGCTGATTCTGCAATTATCGCAGATTCAATCTTATTTTTTCTAATTTGAATACGTTTACGATTATTATCTAATGAAAGTACTCCATTATTATAAAAGTGCTTATATGATCTATCTGCAAATTTTAATCTGTAATTCTTATTTTCTGATAATTTTTGGTGAATCCATTGTGGATTAGAATCTTCAAAATTCTCCCCAGCAGGATAAGGTCCAGTTCTATTAGTGCCCCTGTTATTAAAAAACAGTGTGTGTTCACCATCATGTCTAAAAAATTTGAATCCATCTGGATTTACTCTATTATAAATAGCATAAAAATTATTGGGACTTCCATTATTTCTAAATCCAGAAATTGGTCCATCAAAATCACCAGTAAAGAATGTGATTAACATATAGTCTATCAAATTATCTACATCCAACAGTTTATCATATAGTGGATTAGGGGATAAGTCAGGATTTAAACCTTGGACTTTAAAATAATTCTCATCGCTAATAAAACCTAGTTCTCCAGCATCCCATAGTTCTTTCCATTTATCTAAAGTGCCATCTGTGGCTTCAACATGATATAGATCATAGTTTTCTCCAACATTAACTTTAATCACATCATATTCATTATCACTTCCACCAAAGTAGGACTCTCCAAAATTAGCTTCCGATCTTTCCTGTGTTTGGTATAATCCCCAATAAGTACCATTAATATAAAAATGATAATACCTACTTCGTGTGTAGGGCTGATTCATGTCCCGTTGTGTATCACGAGAAAAAATTTCTCTTAAAAATGTATTACTATGATCTCCATAGAATGACCATGAGTAGTTTTGACTGGTTCTAAAATCGATTTTATCAAATTCGTCTACACCTTCATTGTCAAATAAGGGGTACTTAAGTTTTGATGCCCCATACTCACGTTTAAAAAAGAATCTAAAAGCATGTTTAGGATTAGTGTTATGTCTACTCCAACCCCCTCTAATTCTTATCCCACAATTTATTTGAAATCCTTCTGTTCCATCAGGATTAAGTAACTCAAGAGATGAAGCTCTTTCCCAATCTGGGCCATGGTAAAGGGCATTTACATAAATGCCACTATCAGGATTAAAGAGACTTGCTAAATCGATAACAAGGGAAATTGTAGGAATTGAAAGAAAAGCTTCCTGAATAAGTCCAGAGTATTCTGAGTTATTATAAATATCAGGATCCATTCCGTAGCTTATCTCATGAGAACCTCCGGGCGCAAGCCAGCCTGAACCTGGCAAAATATTATCTCTAGATAATGAATTTATCATCTCTGGAAATAGATAGGTGCTCGTCACAATATCAGTAACTAAAGTATCAGAATCAGTTGCACAAGCGGTTACAATAAATCCAGGTGCAACATCTCTATATGAAAAATTTGTTGGGTCTATTAAAACTTGAGTTGGAGAATTATTAATAATAGCTGTACTTGATATAAGCGGGTTCGATCCATCTAAAGTGTATCTAATTTTGGAGCTCGGAATATCACATGTAATTTCAAGTGTAAAATTATTGTAATAGAATCCTCGCTCATGTGAAAAGTTCAATTCAGCTTTTTGAAGGGGATTGGGGAAAATACTATTTGATAATAGCATTAGCAAAAGGATAATTAGTTTGGGGATTACATTTTTATGATGATTATAAATATTCATAAGGTTAAAGTTTTATTCGAATAAAAGATAAAAAAGATTTCTAAAATCAGTAGTAAAATAATAATAGTTAATAATATTATGATATGCTAGGGTGATTAAAAATACTTCTAAGTTGCAAGATTTTTATACTCTGATAATAGAAGTTTTGTTTACTATATTTACCATTCAAATTTTAATAAAACGTTAAGGAAATACTATGAAATATACCAAACTATTTTTTGCTGTTATGCTTATAATCACAATGATTGCTTGCCAAAGTGAAGAGGGGAAAAAAACTGCGGAAGAATCAACCAAAGCTGGACATAAAGTAACAGTTCTTGAAGCAATAAATGGAAATACTTATACATATTTGCTAGTGTCTGAAAAGGGGAATGAGTATTGGGCAGCAATTAGTAAACGTGATACAAAAGTAGGCGAAACCCTTTATTATAATGAAGCTCTTGAGATGCAAAAATTTGAAAGTAAAGAGCTTGGTAGAACATTTGATACTATCAGATTTGTATCTAAAATTAGCGAGCAACCAATTACAATGGGTGGTGCAATGAGATCAGCTAAGGCTAAAAGTGGAAAACCTGGATTTTCTAAAGAAAAGATATCAATTGAGCCAGCTGAAGGTGGAATTACTATTGCTGAGCTTTATGCAAAACGTGATTCATACAATGAGAAAGAAGTGATTGTTAGAGGAAAGGTTGTCAAATTTAGCTCTGGTATTATGAACAGAAATTGGGCACATATACAAGATGGCACAAGCGATAATGAAAACTTTGACTTAACTATTACAACAAAGGAAAATTTGAAAGTTGGTGATGTTGTAACTCTTAAAGGAACAATTGCAGTTTCAAAAGATTTTGGCGCTGGATATTTCTATGAATTAATTATGGAGTCGGCAGAAACAGTAAATACAAAATAAATTAAGAGTGTAAATATTTAAAAATGGATTTGTTTTCTTGAGCATTTAATTACTCTCTTTTAATTTTAGGAAAAGTGTGAAAATATTTTTTGCTGTTTTGTTTTAATCTTTTTAGATTATATTTTAGTGTTATGCAGATAGGGAATGAAATTGAAAACTAAATATCTTTTATCTCAGTTCTTTGTTTTTCAGCATATGTTTTTTCGCAAAATTCAAGCAAGGATGAAATCTCTGTTGGGGAATTAATTGAGTGGATGGCAGATAAAGAAGAAATTACAATTTTAGATGTAAGAAATCCAGAAGAGTTAGTTGGTAAACTTGGTCATATAGAGGGTGTTATTAATATTCCAATTCATGAACTTGAAAAAAGAATATCTGAGTTCAATAGTTACAAAAAGAAAAAAACAGCTGTTATTTGCCGTTCTGGAAATCGTTCAAAATATGGAACAGCAATTTTAGTACAAAATGGTTTTGCGGCGTATAATGTTAAAGGTGGAATGAGGGCATATAACAAAGTGTTAGGAAAGTAGTAAATGATGTTTGATTTTTTAAAAGCAAGACATATTAAAAACTCACATAAAATACTAAGTTGGTCACTACTTGGTGGTGCCGTCTATTTTTTCTTAATTTCTATTGCACATCTTTTTGGATTAAAAATTCCAATCTTATTTATCTATTTTAATGTTCCTTCATATATTTATCAAGATATGATAATTGCATTTCTAAGTTTTGGCTTTGGAATGTTTTTGTATGCTGGGTACTCATCTGTAAAGCGAGATGAATTAATAACTACAAAGTATATTATTATTGCTGGTTTTGGTGCAGTATTGGGTTTAATGAATATAAATATATTCACAGATTTTAGTTTCTTTGAAGTAGAATTTAACTTGAAAATTTCAGTGATGAATTTTTGGAGTGAGACAATTTTTGTTTTTGTCTATATTCTCTGGATTCTATTTTTCTATGTTAGTGCGTTAAATTATAACAAAAGTAAGTTAGTAGATAGTAATCCAAAATCCCCTAGTGAGATTAGTAATAACGAACAGAAAGAGTTTGCTAAGTATAGATAATTCTATTTTATTCATCTTTTTTTATGGTTAAATGAAAAGTTGTTCCAACATGTTTCTTGCTTTCAACTTTAATTCCAATATTTAGCAAGGAGCAATATTCTTTAACTAATGTTAGTCCAAGACCATTTCCATTATAAGCTCTTGAGTTACCAGTCTCTTCCTGTAAAAATGGTTTGAACACTTTTTTAAGAAAATCTTCATCCATTCCAATTCCATTATCGGAAAGTTTAATAATAAAATTATTTTCATCTTGAGTGATTGTAATTGAAATTAGTCCGTCATTTGAAAATGTTATCGCATTCTCCAAAAGATTAGAAAGTATTTGTTTAATACAGTATTTGTCGGAAATTATTTTATATTCAGAAGAATCCATATTTAAATCAATTGCAATCTTTTTTCTCTCAGCCTTTGGCCTATAATTTTTAAGAAGGGGAGCTAATATATCTGAAGCAATATCAAAAGGTTCATAATTGAGCTTTAATGTTTTACTCATAACATTCGAGATATCTATCATTAGGCGAATTGTTTTAACCAATCTGTTCTTGTTTTCGTCAATGATGCTAAAGTAGGATGAAACTTTATTGTATGCTTCATCTGGCAGTGTATCTTTAATTAAATTAATGAAATTATTATGACCATTTAGTGGAGTTCTTATTTCGCGTGAAATAATATTAAGAAATTCACTTTTTAGTAAGTCGCTTTTTTCTAATGAGGTTAATTTGTGTTGATGAAGGGCATCCTCAATTGCTGTTCGTAGTACTTTCTTGTCATGTGGTTTTGTAATAAATCTGAAAATATTTCCTTTATTAATTGCATCTATTGCAATATTTACATCAGCATCATCAGTAACTAAAATTTTTATTGTTTGTGGAGAAATGTTATTTATAGCTTCAAAAAATTCTATTCCACTCATTAATGGCATATTAAAATTAGAAATAATAACTGGAAACAATTTCCCTTCAAGTATTATTCTTATTGCCTCACCACCACTCGATGCAGTTTGAACATTATATTTCTTTTTAAATTGTCGTATGTATGCGTTTAGAAGTTTTATGTCATCATCAATAAATAATATGTCTTCATTCATTGTTTACCTTTCAAATAATGTTTGTTGCTATTCAATTTACTATCGAAAAATTCAAATTATTCTTTAGAGTTTTAAGACTAAATTTTAGGGAATATGGGGATAATAATTTGTGAGGTATTTAACTAATTAGGAATGCTTTATTTGTCCAAGGTTCCTACATGCATGACTGGAATACAGATAGAAACCTTGAAGGGAAAGTTTAATTTGAACTACAAAGAGCAAATACTTCTGATGATATATTTTCAAATCCATTATCTATTAGTAGCTCAGAATCAATTTCTGTTTTATTCGCACAAATATTTCCTAAATAAACAGAAGCCTGAATATCAATTTTATCGGTATTAGATTTTGAAACATTGTGGTGATTCAAAACGGAATCTATTATTATTTTTGGTAGACCCCAAAGACTTAGCAAATATGCGCCAATTTCAGCATGGGTAGTTCCAAGTACTTCTTTTTCAGCTTCATTATACTCAATATTCTTTAGTTTCATTAATTCAAGAATTTCATATATGTAATCCTCGGTATTAATTACTATTATTTTTCCAATATCATGAAGTAAACCAGCAACATATGCAGTTTCAGCCTGCTTTTTAACACCCAAATTGGATACTAATAGTTTCGCATTACTAGCTACTTTTAAGCTGTGATCCCAAATCTCCCTATGTAATTTTTCTACTCTCATATTCCCTTCGTAAGAGCTAAAAATTTGCACATAAAGAATTAGAGATTTTATCATTGTTATTCCGAGTAAATTAACAGCCTGACCAATATCAGTTACATCTTGTGGAAGACCAAAAAATGGAGCGTTAATAACTTGAAGAATTCTAGTTGTGATAATTATATCACTTTGCACGATTTCAGAAATTCTTTGAAGTGAAAAATTGTCTTTTTTAATCTCTTCCTCAATATCAAGATACGTTTGAGGAAGTATAGGGAACTTATCTATTTTATTAATTATTAAACGTAAGTTTTCATTTTCTAATATGTCATATAGTTGCTTTGCATCTAAAATAAGAGTTCTGAATTTTTCTAGTTTTATTGGCTTTGAGATATATTTATGAGCAGAGACAATGGTTTTTAATAATAGATCCATTTCGTTATCTTCTTCATAAAGTGCTACTCTAATTGTGGCTGGATACTTATTTTTAATGATATCAAGTAGCTCCTCACCATCAATTTGTTGAGATTGGATGTCAGATATTACAATGTTTATATTATTTTGATCCATCACGGAAAGAGCATTATTCCCATTTTTACAATAGAAAAATTCCCCCTCAATTCTAATAGTGCTTAGTAATTGTTGAATTTGTGATGAAATATTTTCATCATCATCAATTAATAAGATATTTAACTTCATACTTTTCCTCTTTGCGATATTTATTCATTAATCTGGTTGAATGATTGTCCTCACTTAGTTTGTAACAAATATCATACCGTTGTCCTATTATACAGAATCTTACTTTTTGAGGATGTTTTTAATTTGGGACTCAATAATTTGTCAAATTTTACAGGTAAAAATTGCTCCTATGCTTTTTTGAATAATTCAAATAGATTATACTTAGTTATCGGTTTTTATCGAAATAAATCACGAAAAAGATTAGAATATTCCCCAAAAGTAGTTGCAACTAAATTCATTCATCACTATGTTGATTCACTAAATTCTAATAAAATTAGGTAAAAAGATATGCCAGAAATTTCACATACTTGGTTGCCACTTCTATACCTTTATGGTGTGGGAGGAATTTTCTTTTTAATAGGAATGATTATTATCAAGAAGAGTAAAGCAATTGATCTCACAAAGAAACGTCATCGTTATTGGTACAAAGTTTTAATTTTTGGTTACTTCTATTTTGTAGCCTTTCACATAATTTTTACATTAATAGCAATTTATTGGTAGGCAATGGAAACAATATCAAGTAATATACAAACAACATTTCACAGCATTGGTTCATCAACTGACTGGATAGTAATGATTGTCTATTTTATTGCAATCATGCTATTTGGTAGTTACTTCGGAAAATATAATAGAAGCACTAAAGATTTCTTTTTTGGAGGAAGACGTTTTGCATGGTGGCTTATTGCATTTTCTATTGTTGCTACTGGTGTTGGTAGCCATAGCTTTGTAAAGTATTCTGCAAAAGGATTTGAATACGGATTTTCGTCAACAATGACGTACATAAACGATTGGTTCTTTATTCCGCTATTCCTTTTTGGATGGCTTCCAATTATTGTTTATACAAAAGTTAGGTCAATTCCTGAATATTTCGAAAAACGATTCTCTCCATCTGCAAGGTTTCTCGCAACAATTCTGCTTTTGCTTTACATGATTGGATATATTGGAATTGGATTTCTAACACTTGGAAAGGCAATAATACCAATGCTTCCAGAGAATTTTGAACTTCTTGGAATGCAATTTGAGGTGACTTTGATGGGAGCAATTATGGTAATTGCTGTTATCACTGGAATTTATATTACCTTTGGTGGACAGACTGCTGTAATCTTTACAGATTTACTTCAAGGTTTTGTTTTACTGTTTGCTGGGTTTTTACTCTTCTTCCTTGGTATTTCTTATCTCGGTGGATTTGATACATTTTGGAATTTGCTTCCAATGGCATGGAAGCTTCCGCTTGCAGATTTAACCAAGCCGCCAGATTTCAACTTTGTAGGAATTTTTTGGCAGGATGGTGTTGCAGGCTCTGTTGGATTTTTATTTATGAACATGGGGCTAATAATGCGCTTCATGGCTACAAAGTCTGTTGATGAAGGAAGAAAAGCAGCAACATTTAATATCTTGTTTATGCTTCCGCTATCTGCAATTGTTGTTGGTAATGCTGGTTGGATTGGAAAGGCTCTTTCAATTTCAAACCCAGAGTTGGTTCCTCCTACAACTTCACCTGATCAGATATTTGTTGTTGTTGCAAACATTGTTGCAATGCCAGGGGTCTTTGGTTTTATTATGGCGGCTTTAACTGCTGCACTTATGTCAACAGTTGATACTTTAATAAATGCTACAGCAGCTATTTATATAAATGATATCTATAGACCTCTCGAAAAATTATTTCGAAAAGGGAAAGAAGAAAAGCAACAAAGAATTAAAGATAAACGTGAACTTGCGGCAGCTCGTTGGGCATCTGCTGTAATTACTGGTCTTGGAGTTGTATCAGTATTAGCGTTTAAGAGTTTCCCAACTGTTTATGAAGCTCACGGATATTTTCATTCCACTCTAACACCACCACTTGTTATTGCAATTTTCTTAGGAATATTTTGGAAGAAGTTTACACCAAGTGCAGTAATCTCCACATTTGTTGGAGGTGTTGCGTTGATGATTCTTGGTCTTCACGATGCAAATTTGATTACACCCTTTGCTCATGGTATTGAGATGAATCATGCTCATCCATATTCATATATTAGAGCATTCTATAATTTATTTGTCTGCGGTGCAGTTGCAGTTATTATAACTTATTCTACATCTCTTCAGGAGGGTCTTGTTGCTAAAATGAGAAGTAAGTCAAATCACAAACAAATTTCATACGCTTTAATTGCAGTTGCAATAGCAATATTTGCACTTGTTCTTTTCAATGTTGGAACTTTTATTTTCCAATTTATTGGTGTTGTAATAATGACTTCTGCAGTTGCAATAGCTACTACATATACAGTTAAGTACGACCCAATAGCACAAACGGAAGGCTTAACAGTTTGGTCATTAGCAAAAGCCAAAGAGATGTTTAAAGGCAGTAAAGTTAATGATGAAGAAGGTGAAGTAATTAAAGTTGAATGGAAAATGAAAGAAGGCGATGATGATATTGCTAACTTCTCTAAAAATGATATGGCAAAGATGAAAGCCAATGTTGGCGATTTGGTCTATATCTGTGATGCCCGAAAAATTTATGGTGGATTAAAATCTGTCCATTCAGTTTTTGGCGAACCACACGAAGAAGATGGAATTGTTATGCTAAATAATGAACATCTTTTAAATGGTGTGTTTGTAGAAGGTAAAACTGTTACAGCCGAGATGGAAATGTAAGTCCCTCCCCTTTAATTCTCATTGCATAAAACATGTAACATGTTTTATGCAATGAGAAAAACTTTAAAATAAAACTTGGTTAATTCAATGTTAACAAAAAAAGATTATCTAAAAGAAGTAATTCAGCATATTGATATTAAAGAACACAATGTAATTTCTTTAGTTGAATCAATGGGTAAAATGGCATTTTCTGCACGGGATTTAAACCGTGCCGCTGATATTTATGACATGATGCTTAAGGATAAAGAGACTGCAATAATCTTAACGCTTGCTGGTTCTTTGTTTAGTGCTGGATTGAAAAAGATAGTCCACGATTTGGTTGATAATAATATGGTTGATGCAATTGTCTCTACAGGTGCATTAATGGTAGATCAGGATTTCTTTGAAGCATTAGGATTCAAACACTACATTGGCTCGCCTGATGTTGATGATAACAAAATGCGAGAACTTCACATAGATAGAATTTACGATACATTTATTGACGAAGATGAGCTGCGTATTTGTGATGATACAACTGCAGAAATATTTGATTCGTTAGAGCCACGCCCATATTCATCACGAGAACTACTCTGGGAATTTGGAAAATACTTGGATGAAAATGGTGGGCCAAAAGTTGATGATAGCATAATCTATAAAGCTTATAAAAAAAATGTTCCGTTGTTTGTTCCTGCATTTTCCGATTGCTCAGCAGGTTTTGGAATTGTAATGCACCAGCATAAAAATCCAGAGAAACATCTTTCATTTGATTCAGGGAAGGATTTTCTAGAGTTAACCAAACTAAAAATGGAAAACCAAGATACTGGAATATTTATGGTTGGTGGTGGAGTTCCAAAAAACTTTACACAAGATATTGTTGTAGCTGCTGAGATTTTACAAGAGGATGCACCAATGCACAAATATGCTGTTCAAATTACTGTTGCTGATGTACGTGATGGAGCCCTCTCTAGTTCAACGTTAAAAGAAGCAAGTAGTTGGGGAAAGGTAGAAACAACTTTTGAACAAATGGTATATTCAGAAGCTACATTAGCATTACCTCTAATAACTGGTTACGCTTATCACAAAGGTAGTTGGAAGGAAAGAGAGGGGAAAGAACTTAGTAAATTATTTTAGAGATTTAATTAGTTGGATAGGGTTGTAATATATACAACCCTAATTGTTTAGAAGAAAAAATTTAGCCCAAGTCCAGTTTTATATCTCACACTTTTATTTTCAACATCCTCATTTCCTCTGTCACTAAAATCACCATTGTTCGTGTTTTCCCATTTATAAGTTGAAGATGCTGAACTGTACTTTGCTTTAATGAAGCCAGAGAGAGAGAGCGATTCAGCAATAAAATATTCTGCTCCAAAACCGAGGGAAACGAAAATTGGTGAATTTAATCCCTCCATAAATTCGTTTTCATTATTAGTAAAAACTTGGTCGTTCACTTGACCTCTATAATAAGTTCTATTATAGTTATCAGAAAAAGCGATTTGTTTACCTACACTAAAAAAAACAAATGGGTTTACATTCCTAATCTTAAAACTCCCGAAATAGCGTTTCAATCCAATTTCAAATAAAAACTTATCCATAGAATTCTGGTTTTCATTTACCCTTGTATTTGTACTACCATCCCATGAAAGAATTTCCGTTGTTGTAGAAGAACTTTTATACAAATCACTACTATATCCAAAAGATAAAGTCATAAACAAATTATTAGCGATATTAAATCCTAATTGAGATTCCATTGAAACTAAATTTTGTTCAAGCTCAAAATAGATCGGTTGATAAAATAGGTCGTGAGAACTATATGGAGAAGGCCTATAAATATAATGACTATAGGTAAAAACTAATTGTTTTGTTAGTGATGGAAAATAATTAACCGCAAAGAAGAATCTTCTATTACTATTGAAGAGAGGTGCATTATTTCGTAAGATCGTATTTTGAGGTTCGTTTGGTAAAAAATAGTTTAAATTCCTGTCACTTAAAAACACACTAATAGAATCTACTTGCATTTTAAATCCGGTTAAGGTTGTATAAACTGTTCCCAAATCATCAATTGTAATTTTATCAACAGTCGATAAAAAAAATTTCGTTCTAGAATTATTCCTAGCTTTCGTAGTGATAAATTCAGTATTTATTTCCATGATATAGCATTTTTGAGAGACACCATGTTTTGAAACTAACTTATCTGGGTAATAATTTGTTTGTGAGAATAGTAAGGTTGTAAATAATAGTATAAATAAGATAATAGTTTTCATAATTGCCTCTTTTAGATGATAAAAAGATCTCATCTAAAAATAGGATTAAATCCCATTAGTTTAAAGAGAAAAATCGAGAACCAATTTGATTAATACTACTTAGCTAACGTAAATCTAATACCTCCAACAACCCATCTACCTGGCAATGGAACACCTACAAAATCAAAATAATCCACATTAAATAAGTTTGAAGCTTTTACAAAAACATCAATCATATCAAATGATTTGTTAATTCTAAAATCAGTAATAAAGTTACTTTCAAAACTGTAGCGTTCTTCATAGCGGAAATACCAATTTGCATAAACATCCCAAATTAGATTATGATTAATAGATATTATTGCTTGATGTTTTAGATACTTTAGTAAATAACGTGATGTGTTGTAGTTTGCAGTATTATAATCAGAATTTAGGTAAGTATATTTGATACCCAGACTATTGATTATGCCTAGGTTTAATAGATGGTTAATATTAACAGTAGAGTTGAGTTCAAACCCTATAGTAGTTATCTCAGCTATATTCATTGGAGTCCATCGTGCATCAAGTCCAGGAAGTACCCAGTCTATTATATTAGTGGCATCTTTATAGAAAATAGAAGTTGTAATAGTTAAGTGTGGATTAAAATATTTGCTGCCAATTTCGTAGTTCGTTGTCTCTTCAAAAGTTAAGTATGGATTAGATTGAGAAGTAGGGCTACTATAAAATAATTCTGTATATGTTGGAATTCTAAATCCACGATTAAAATTTGCGAATAGATTAAAATTCTCCGTTACTGAGTAACCGAATTCTAATCCGGGCCAGAGCTTTTTTCCAATAGTAGAGTAATTATACATAAATCCACTAACACTAAAGCTGAAATTATTAAACATTGGAAATTTATGCTCTATGAATATTCCCATCCGGTCTCTATTATGATTTCCAAGATTGTTACTTTCTATTTCATCATAAACATATTCTCCACCAATAGAAGTATTTCCAATTTTGGATTTAATGAATAGGTCAATTTCTCCGCCATAGATATTTGTAGTATGATTGTTTTTATAAAATGATGGATTGGTTTTATCGAGTAAAAATTCATCATCATTATTACGCCAATAAATCTTAGCTGTGTAGTTCAAATTGTCATTCCCAAATTCAGCCGAAACTTTTGCAAAAGTAGTTTTTGTATGTTCAAATTGAAGAGGAAAGGAAGTGGTGTAAAAGCTGTTTGCTCCATATGATTTATCAGTATAGCCGGCAAAGAAATCAAGTACACTTTTTGATGTGGTGTATGAAGCGCCATACGATAGATTTGTAATGTCATATTCTGTGTTTTCCTTATATCCATTTGAATGATTTTTTTCATAAGAAAAATTATTACTTAGGTTTCCAACATTATAACTTCCAAATAGCGAAGCTGAATAGAGTCCAAAATCTCCACCCTCTGCATTAATTGCGAGACTATTAAATTTATTTCGCTTAGTTCTAAAATTCACTAATCCGCTAAAAGCATTGGCACCATTGATGTTTGAGGAATTTCCTTTCACAACTTCAATCTGTTCTATGTTTAACAGAGTAATTGGCAAATTTAAATTATGATGTCCTGTCTGTGGGTCTACTATTTTAATTCCATCTAGCATAATTAGTGTTTGCTCAAAACTACCTCCGCGGATACCAATGTCTGCTTGTACTCCATTTGCTCCACGTTGGTTAAGTTCAACGGAGTTGGAGTAACTTAAAAAATCTTGCACACTATTTATTGGTGAGGTTTCAATAACTTCCGAAGGAATTATTTCAATGTTTTTGTTTACATCAAACAATAGTGTTGGTCTGTGTAAAGATGTAACCACAACCTCATCCAAATTATGTTTTAATGAGTCTTGGGCAAATATTGTATTAAGTATGAATAATAAAAATAATGTAATTAGTTTTTTCATTGTTGCCTTGGGTAAATAGTTCACGCAAAGTCCGCAAAGGTTTTCGCAGAGAACGCAAAGATTAAAGAATTATATAGGGATTATCACAAACATGAACAGAAACGAGAATTTCTGCCGAGCCGAGTGTGTCTGTGAAAGAGCGAGTGAATTTTAACAATTAAATTAAAATCACTTATGAAACTTAAAGAGAAGAATAATTGAAGTCAAGAACCCCACTACTTTTGTGAAAAAAGCAGTGGGCAATATAAATTAGAAATAAACTGAAACTCCAAATTTCACTCTATGGTTACTAAAAGATGAATAAGTGTTTGTTATAGTTCTTTGTTGCAAATAATTTTCTTCATTTATTTCATCGTTTATATTATCCTCTTCATAAAGAGTAAAAGTAGTTTTCGATTTTCTATATAAATACCCTGAATTATACTCTGCTGAAATTCCAATATTTGATCGAACAAACCATTCAACACCAATAATTAAATCAGCTCCATATCCAGAATTGCTGAAAGATATTTTTTCTAGATTATTTTCGTTATTAACATTGCGCTGATAAGCTGGAGAACCAAGAAAGCTCACACCAGCCCCAATAAACATCGAAATGGAGTTTGATAGGTTAGCATAGTGTAAATATTGCAAATTAATTCTAATATTTGTCTCACCTCTTTCCATACTTTCATCTGAAAATATAGATGTATCTGGTAAAACACTTTCATTTGAATACTCAGAGTCACTGGAATAGGTTGAGAAATCAACTCCAGTTCTAATTGCAGAATTATCAGTAAAGTGGAACTTACCTGAAAAAGCCATCCCATCAAAATTACTTAGTGTAAAGTTTTCTGTAATTTGAAACTGAAGTGCCCATTTACCAGTTAAATTAATTTGTTCATTATCATCTTGTGCAAACGAATTGAAAGTAAATGCTAAAAATATTAATGAAATAGAAATTAAGAATTTTGCTTTTGACATTTTGTAACCCTTTTATTATTTAATAGTAATAGAATAAGATAATACAAACTATCTTAAAATAAAAAGGAGAAATACTTGCATTAACTACTTCCGAAAAATAGTACTAATCCCTCAGTAATTAACAATAATAATTCTCAACTCATCTGCTTGAGCAGCTTCATCTAATATTTCAGTAACCTCAAATGGGTCTTCTGGATTAGAAATATTTCGGATAAAATTTTCATATCCAGCCAAGATTTTATAAAGGGTAGTTCTATGAATTGGTTGTCCGCCAGTTGCTGCAGCTTGTTTGTTATTAAATATTACTATTTTTAATGGAATTTGTCTAAGTGATGCCTCCAATAATCCTAAGTGCCCAGCAGCAATAAAACCGAAATCACCAGTCATAGCCCATGTGTAACGGTGCCCTGCAAGATAGGCTCCAATAGCCAGTGGAATTGAACCCCCAATATAAGTAACTATGTCAATTGCATCATATGGTGGAAGTGCATAACTACTAGATGAACTTGTATCACCAGTTACAATATCACCTTTGAAATTTTGAAAAACATTAAAGAATTGTTGATATCTTTTTACAGCACCTTTAGAACGTTCAGGAATTTCATCAGGTACTTTAATTAGTTCAGGTTTGCTAAGTTCTGAGATAAGATTTCCATCTTTTTTACTTTTAAATAGATCGTATTGATATTGAGAAAAAAGAGGATGTACAACATGCTGTAAAATATCACGTGTGTAATTAAAATTCTTTCGAAAACTTTGTTGTTCAAATTCAGTTTCTTTTAGAATTTCAGAAGCATTTATTATTATTGCAACAGCTTGGTTTAGTTTCTCCGATTTATGAAAAGCATGTACAACATCATCATATATTGTAATTGTATCAGCAACAATGTATGGTAGTGAAAGTCCTTTTAGTAAAGCCTCTGTTTCCATTATATTATCAGAATGACTTCCAACATTATCATCAAAGATAAATGTAACAAATCCAGCAGCAATAGAGGTATAAAGAGAATCGACAACACTATTTGCAGCCTTAGCCACACCTTGAGCTTTTATCAAACATGCTGATCGTTTACCAACAATGCTTGCTCCATGGCAAATTGTATATGCTACTTCTTCATGGAATGAAATTGGTGGAGTCTTCATGTTTATTTTCTTATAGCTCTCAAATGTTTCTGAACCACCATATCCGGGAACATGAGTAACTACATCAACTCCTAAATCTTGTAATGCATATGCTATTGTATCTGCAACTGTTGCTTTCATTTATTTCTCGTTATTTTATTGAGATTTTTTTCTTTGTCATTGCGAATCCAACGTTTTTTGTTGGGTGATGCAATCTGTATAAGTTTGCCACGTTGTCCTGGAAACATCGGACTCCTCGCAATGACTTCGTACTTTTATTTATTCAATTTCCCAAAATCATTTCCTGTTGGATTTTGAAAAACTTTTAATTCAAATTCTGAAACAACAGCCATGATATGATCAAAAATATCTGATTGAATCTCTTCATACTTAACCCACGCAGTTGTATTTGCAAATACATAAATCTGGATTGGTAATCCTTCTGCACCGGGATTTAATTGTCTAATCAAAAATGTTAAGTTCTCATTAATATCACTTCTATTATGGAGGTAAGCCTTTAAGTATTCTCTAAATACTCCAACATTTGTAAGCCTTCTTCCATTAATTAATTCAGAAGTATCAACATTGTTTTCTTTGTTATCGTTTTCTAGTTCATTGTTTTTATCTTGTAAATATGCAGAAATTAGCTGGAATTTTTCAAAGCGTTTTAGCATCTCATTGGATAAAAATTTAACACTTGAAACGTCTATATGAATTGAGCGTTTAATTCTTCGAGCACCTGTGTTTTGCATTCCACGCCAATTCTTAAATGACTGTTCAATCAATTTATTTGTCGGAACCGTTGTAATTGTTTTATCAAAGTTGCGAACTTTAATTGTGTGGAGTGCCATATCCATTACATCACCATCTACGCCAAGAGAAGGAATTTCAATCCAGTCGCCAACTTTTACCAGGTCGTAAGAAGCAATCTGGATGCTTGCAACAAATGCCATAATTGTATCTTTGAAAACAAGAAGTAATACTGCGCTTATTGCTCCAAGTCCAGCAAATAAAGACCAGAAACTCTGTCCTGTTATAATTCCAAAAATCATTATTGCTCCAATTATGACAATAATAATTTTAACTACTTGAGCATAACTCTTAAGAGGTCTATCTTTAAATTTTTCAAACTTTGAAACTATTTCTACAAAAGAATCTAAAACGGTATTAACTATTAAAATAACAAACAATGCAACAAGAGCTTCAAGTATATTGCCTAGTGTTATATCTAAATCAGATTTGAAAAATGTAAATTGGCGGACAAAAATAATTGGTAGAATATATGATATTTTTCTAAGAATTTTTTCACTTAATAAAATATCATCAAATTCTGTTTTTGTTTTTGTTACAACTCTTCTTATTAAAGTGATTAATACTTTGTGAGTTATAAGATATATTAAGATTGCTCCAAAAAAAACAACTCCTATTTTTGTGATAACAAAAAGAGTTGGATTTTCAATCATCCATTCACGAATTAAATTTATTGTTGCGTCCATAAATGCCTATTTAATTAAGTTTTTAATTCCATTTTCATCTAGTCTAAATACAGTCCATTCATCCATTGGTTTTGCACCAAGCGATTTATAAAAATCTATTGCAGGTTTGTTCCAGTCTAACACAGACCATTCGAACCTTGCGCAATTATTATCTTTTGCAATTTTAGCAAGTTCAAGAAGCAATAATTTTCCAAAACCTTTGCCTCGCATTTCTGGAATTACAAATAAATCTTCTAAGTATAACCCAGATTTTCCTTTAAAAGTTGAATAATTATAAAAGTATAAAGCAAATCCAACAGGCTTGTTTTTGTAATAACCAATAATGGTGTGGGTACGAGTGTTTTCTGCAAAAAGTGTTTTCGCAAGTTCACTTGGATTTGTAGTCACTTCGTTGGTTAGTTTTTCATACTCTGCCAATTGATAAATAAAATTGTAGATTGTTACTGCATCCTCATTTGTTCCTTTTCTTATCTCAAATTCTGATTTTTTCATAATTCCAATATTTTAAAGTTTGAGTACAAAGTTAATTAAAAATTACCTTTCAATTCCATTTTTGAAAAATACTTTACTATCTCATATTATTATGTTAATTTGAAGCCAAATATTTTCATTTATTTTGAGTGTGTAATATCTTATGGCACAAAAACAACACAACCGAAATCTTGAACGACAGAATTTTAACTCTTCCAAAGATCTCTACAATTCAATTACTAAAGAAGGCTCCCTAGGTCTTCTTGCTCTCGGGCATCAAGGATTATTAATGTGGCGTAAAAAACGTGCCGAACTTGAAGCTAAAGAAGGGGGCAAAATTGAAAAAAAATAAAGTGTTACTAATTGGCTGGGATGCTGCAGACTGGAAAGTTATTAATCCTTTGCTAGATTCTGGCATGATGCCCGCATTGGAAAGTCTTGTTAATAATGGTGTTATGGGAAACCTAGCTACTTTGGATCCACCATTGTCACCAATGTTGTGGACATCAATTGCAACCGGAAAACACGCTGATCAGCATGGAATCTTAGGTTTTACAGAACCTGCCCCTGAAGGAAAAGGTGTTCGGCCTTGTATGATAACATCGCGTAAGGTAAAAGCTATTTGGAATATACTAACCCAAAGTGGATATAAAACGCATTCAGTTGGCTGGTGGCCAAGTCATCCGGCAGAACCAATAAACGGCGTGTGTGTTTCTAACTTTTACCAAAAAGCTACAAACGAGTATGGTAAAGAATGGTCACTGGCTCCTGGGGCTGTTCATCCAAAAGAGAAGGAGAAACTGTTTGCCAGTTTAAGAGTTCACCCGGGCGAATTAACTGAAGCTCATATTCTTCCTTTTGTTCCGGATGCAGCAAAAATTGATCAGGAAAAAGACAAAAGATTAAACTCGATAGCCAAAATCACTGCCGAATGTTCATCAATTCACGCTGCGGCAACTTGTATTTTAGAAAATGAAGAATGGGATTTTATGGCAGTTTACTATGACGCTATTGATCACTATTGCCATGGGTTTATGAATTTTCATCCACCAAAGCCTGATCATATTCCGCAAGATATGTTTGATAAATATAAGGGAGTTGTTGAAGGCGGGTATATATATCATGATATGATGCTTAGCAGACTTTTACAATACACCGACGACGATACATATGTAATATTAATTTCTGATCATGGATTCCATTCTGATCACCTCCGCCCGAAAGGAATACCAAAAGAACCAGCAGGACCAGCATGGGAACACAGGGATTATGGTATTTTTGTTATGAAAGGACCAGGAGTTATCAAAGATGAAAGGGTTTATGGAGCTACATTGCTTGATATTACCCCAACAATATTATCACTTTACGGACTCCCAATTGGTAAAGATATGGAAGGCAAGCCGTTAATCCAATCTTTTGAAAAACAACCTGAACCCAATTACATAGATAGCTGGGAAGATGTGGAAGGTGAATGCGGAATGCACGCCAAAGATTTGCAGCGTGACCCTATTGCCGAAAAAGCAGCAATGGATCAACTTATTGAACTTGGTTATATAGAAAAGCCTGATGAAAATGTTGAAAAACAGATAGAAAAAACAGTTGATGAATCACAATTTTATCTTGCTCGCGTTTTTATGAACAAACAAAAATATTCTGATGCCGAGCCAATTTTAGAAGAACTATATACAAAAGATAAAAATGTTGTCCGTTATGCTTTTCGACTGGCAAAATGTTACGATTCTCTTGGAAAGCTAGATGATGCTTCACGCATAGTTGAGGATATTATCCATCACGAGGAATTCGTAAGGCCAAAAGAAGAGGCAGAGGCATTCGATAAACAATTTGCCACCGCAAAGGAGAAAGCCAAAAAAGAAGGCAAAGACTTTAATGAAGAGGAAATACTAAAAAGAAAACCAGATGGCAATAAAAAGCGAGAATATCCTCAATTATTCATGCTAAAAGGCACACTGGAATATGCTAAGAAAAATTACGAGGAAGCTTTAACCAATTTATACCGTGCAGAAAAAGCGGATCCCCGTTTACCTCAATTACATCAGCAACTTGGTAATGTGTTTTTAAGAATGCGTAGAATTAAAGATGCGGAACGCGCATTTGATAAAGCGTTGGAAATTGACCCCGAAAGTGCTCAGGCTCGTTTAGGTATGAGTAACGTGATGTTACGTAAAAAAGATTATGAAGCTGCAGCAGAATATGCTCTTGACTCAATTGGTTTGCTCTATCATTTTCCGGCTGCACATTTAAATCTTGGAATTGCACTGGCAAAATTAGCAATGTACGATAGAGCAATAGAGGCATTCCGTGTAAGCTTAACAATGGCTCCTGGTTTAATGAGAGCACATCGATATTTAGCATATATTTATGAATACCAATTAAAGGATAGCAAGAAAGCTGATGAACATATTGCGATAATGAAAAAAATACGTGAAAAATCGAAGCAGAAAAACAATTAATTATTTTTATAATTAAACAATTATTGTAAATGAAATTATTCAAATAAATACGAATACAAATAATTACAACTTATTGATGGCAATAATAAAACCTAATTTTAATAATAATAGGAGAATGTGATGCGAAAAAGAAATACGCTCTTAGAAAAAAGACTTTTTAATTATTCTTTAATGGTTGGTGCTACTTTAGGTTTGTCAAATGATGTAATGGCTGGAATAGTGAAACCAGATACCGATCCAGAATACACAATGACTAATACCACAGAAACTTATCCCATAGATTTTAATAATGATGGAAATAATGAGTTAACAATACGAATTAATTATGGTGAATTTAAATGGATTGACGTATTTATGGCCGATGATCCTAATCTTCAGTTATTAGGAAGTACTGCTACTTCTGTTAGCTCTGGTGTTACTTACCATTATTTGTATCCAAAAGCCATTATGAATTCTACCGTTACAACAGGTGATGGTAGCTGGAATAATATTCTTGGCAAGGGGGCATTTGCTAATAATTCAGCTACATTAAATGCTAATGGAAACTGGGGTAATTGGGTTAACAAAAACAATCATTATATGTCTGTTAGATTTGGTAAAAGTGGAAACGATTACTATTATGGCTGGGTTAAAATGAGTATCAATACTGATGCAACTTCAGTTACAATACACACTTATGCATATGATGATGTGCGGAATAATATACCAACACCTTTGCCAGTAGAACTAACAACTTTTAAAGCTGTACAATTAGAAAATGCTGTAAAACTACTGTGGGAAACAGCAACTGAAATAAATAATTATGGATTTGAAATAGAACGAAAATTAACCGATTCCGAATTGTCAGAATGGGAAACACTTGGTTTTATAGAAGGACACGGAAATAGCAACTCACCAAAGTCATATGAATTTATAGACGAAACTGCTCCAGCAGATGCACTTGAATACCGACTAAAACAAATAGATACGGATGGAAAATTTGAATACTACAGCTTAACAGTAAAGATTAACAACGCAGTTACTGAAGTTGAAGAAAATAATTTACCATTAGAATTTGCCTTGAAACAAAATTACCCAAATCCATTTAATCCAACGACAGCAATTAACTATCAGTTGCCAGAAAACAGTAAGGTTGAACTAAAGATATTTGACTTATTGGGTAAGGAAGTTGCAACATTAGTTAATAGAGAACAAGCAGCTGGTAATTATACGGTTAATTATGATGCAAGTAATCTGCCGAGTGGAATGTATATTTATAAAATTGTTGCTGGTAATTTTGTTGAAAGCAGAAAAATGATGCTGATTAAATAATAGGGATACAAGTGCTAATGAAATCGGTATTTGTCAAAGTATTGCAAGAAAAGAATATTGTTTACTCTTTTAGAAGAGTTTTAATTTATAATTTTTTCGTATAGCATAATAAATACACATTAAAGAACAATGGAGAAAGGGGATGGAAAAGAAAAATACTATTTTCGAAAATCGTTTAATAAATTACTCTCTAATTGCTGGTGCTGTATTAACAGTAGCACCAAACATTGACGCACAAATTATTTATACCAATCCAGCCGATCAATCAGGTACTAGTCAGATTTTTAATATTAATTTTGATGGTGCTGGTGAACCTGAAATTGTAATTGAGTTTGGTCCTGCGCACGGAATTGCATCTGATGACATCTGGGTTACAGGAGGTTCTTCTAATGCATTTATGATTGCATCAGAAGATTTGAATGGTAGTTCTAACTGGTATGGAAAAGCCCTTGCCTTAAGTGTGACAATTGGGCCAGCCACAACAGGTGGTGCTGCAACAGGTTTTGCCACTAATAACAATGCTGCTGTATTGGCTTATTGTGGAGTTGGACTATGGAACGATGTTGAAAATAAATATTTAGGAGTTAAATTTAAAATTGGAGCAAATACTCATTATGGTTGGATAAGAATGACTGTATTAGGAAGCACCAATTTTAATTCAACATTATTTGATTTTGCGTATGAATCTACACCAAATCTTGGTATTAAAGCTGGATCACAGATATCACTACCTGTTGAACTCACAACCTTTAAAGCTATTCAATACGAAAATGCTGTAAAACTACTATGGGAAACAGCCACGGAAGTAAACAATTACGGTTTTAATGTAGAACGAAAATTAACCGATTCCGAATTGTCGGATTGGGAGACACTTGGTTTTATAGAAGGTCACGGAAATAGCAACTCTCCAAAATCTTATGAATTTATAGACGAAACTGCTCCAGCAGATGCACTTGAATACCGACTAAAACAAATAGATACAGATGGTAAGTTTGAATATTATAGCTTAACGGCAAAAGTTAATAATGCAGTGACTGAAGTTGAAGAAAATAATTTGCCATTAGAGTTTGCCATAAAACAAAATTATCCAAATCCATTTAATCCAACGACAGCAATTAACTATCAGTTGTCAGAAAACAGTAAGGTTGAACTAAAGGTATTTAACTTATTGGGTCAGGAAGTTGCAACATTAGTAAATAGAGAACAAGCCGCTGGCAATTATACGGTAAATTTTGAGGCGAGTGGTTTACCAAGTGGAGTGTATGTTTATAAAATAATTGCTGGTCACTTTATTGAAAATCGGAAAATGATGCTTACTAAATAGTAGAATACTATTCTTTAAACGTCTAGCAAAAATTATAATCCCGAAGTCTTTTTCATTAAATTTGTTGAAAAGATTTTGGGATTTTCATTCAATTAAACTTGAGAGTTATTAATGATTACAGTTGTATCAGGACTTCCACGTAGCGGTACATCACTTATGATGCAAATATTGGAAGCAAATGGCTTTGATATATTAACTGATGATATTCGGGTAGCCGATGAAAGCAACCAACGCGGTTATTACGAATACGAAAAAGTAAAATCTTTAATTAAAGATAATAGCTGGCTGCAAGAAGCTGAAGGAAAAACAGTAAAAGTAATTGCACAGCTTATTCCCTTTCTCTCAAAAGATTTTGAGTACACAGTGATTTTTATGGAAAGAAATATCAATGAGATTTTAGCATCACAAACCAAAATGCTTGAGAGATTAGGAAGTAAAAAACAGATGCCTACTGAAATTCTAAAAAATGTTTTTGAACAACAAGTGGAAAAAACAAAAACATTCTTAAATAATGCTCCTAATTTTAAGGTAACCGAAATAAATTTCAAATCGATTTTCACTAATCTTGATGAGCAAATTGCGAAAATAAACTTCGATTTAGAACTAAATCTCGCTTCTGAATTATCTGGAAGAATAGTTAAAACTGAGCTGTACAGGGAGAAAACAATTTAAATTTTATGTGTTTTTTTGTAAGTTGCAATTCACTACGAAAAGATGTATTCCATTGTCAAATTATTAGCTTAATACGATTATATAGATTATAGATTTTAAATAAATAACAATAAGTTGATAGGAGAATGCATATGAAAAGCAATTCAACAATTTTAGAAAATAGACTGTTAAAATACTCATTGGTTGCTGGGGGAGCTTTATTAGTTTTTTCAGATACTCATGCTGAAGTTAAAAAAACAACTTTAGCACCTGCAGTTGTGAATTCCGGGAATTCTTATAACATTGATTTTGATCAAATTGGCGGGGATGGAAATGATATTACTATCAAAGTTGGTTGGTCTACTGTTGGTGTAATGGGTTTTAGTTTTGCCGAAAACGAGGCCTCTTTTGCAGGACCTTTTTCATTGCGGAGAGTTCATCCAAAAGTTTATAATTTCGGAACATCCATAAACGCCGGACTAAGTTGGAACTTGTTGACTGCTGCTAATGGTTCTAATTACTTAACGAGTATGTCAAGTTCAGGTTATTGGAACGGTAATCCAACCAATAAATATTTACCAGTAAAATTTGATATCAGTGGAAGTACTCATTATGGGTATGTCGAAATGTCAATAAATTCATCAAATATGACTACAACTATACATTCATTTGCATATAATGATGTAGCAGGGCAACCACTTCAGGCCGGAGCCCTTCCTGTTGAACTTACTTCATTTACAACAATGCTTTTAGATGATGGTGTAAAACTACTTTGGGAAACCGCAACTGAAATTGACAATTATGGATTTGATATTCAGCGGTCAGTAGCGAGCAATCAGTTTTCAGAAAAAGAATGGAAAACAGTTGGATTTGTTGAAGGGCATGGAAATAGCAATTCTCCAAAATCGTATGAATTTACTGATAACTCACTGGTTGAAGGTGGAGAGTATGTTTTTCGTTTGAAACAGATAGATGCTGATGGTGGGTTTGAATACTCTGATGAAGTTAAAGTAACAATTGGTACACCAGATAAATTTGCGCTAAAACAAAATTACCCTAATCCATTTAATCCAACAACAAACATTAAATTTATTTTACCCGAAAGTGGAATGGTTAATTTAACTATTTATAATACACTAGGACAAGAAGTAGCCGTTTTACTAAACCAACAAATGGAAGCAGGCAATTACGAGAAAGAGTTTAATGCAGAAGGCCTTCCAAGTGGAACATATCTTTATAAAATTGTTGCAGGTAACTTTATTGAAAGCCGTAAAATGATGGTTTTGAAATAGTAGAATACTATTCATTAAACGTATAATAATAATTATAATCCCGATATCTTTAATTAGGTTATTGGGATTTTTTATATGCGAAAGAATAATCATTTAGAGTCATTAAGCCACTTCAGGGGTGTGTTTAATTACCAATGATAACAATAGTTCCCGATTTGCCACGAAGTGGCACATCGCGAATAATGGAAATTTCAGAAGCCAATAGTTTTGATATATTTACGGATAATATTAGCACTGCCGATGAAAGTAATCAATGCGGATATTTTATTGCTGTCGAGGACCACTGAGGCTGTCTCAAAAGTCAATGCAATGTCATTCTGAGGAGTGAAGCGACGTGAGAATCTTTAGTATTTGCATCAATTTGAAGATTTCTCTCTCCGTTCGAAATGACATGAGAAACTTTTGAGACAGCCTCACCACTTCTCGATGCTCGAAGCAAGAAAATATGGAAAGTTGAGCTTCGGGTAAATCCCCACAGCAAGAAACCCGAAGGATTGGAGCTATGGGTAAATCCCCACAGCAAGAAACCCGAAGGATTGGAGCTATGGGTAAATCCCTACAGCAAGAAACCCAAAGGATTGGAGCTTTGGACAAATGTCCGAATCATAAAAAATGAAAAAGGGAGAATAAAGTAAAATGTTTTTGTTGTAAATTTTACTGCAAGAGCTAGATGTGATAAAAAAGGAGCAGCAAAATGGGTAAAACAAACAAGTTAGCATTAAAGGTAAGAGTAACTGAACTCAATGCGGTTACAGATATGATTATAGCCGAATATGAAAAAGTCAATTTCAGTAGCGCTATTTATTTGGCAAGCATTTTTGAAGAGCTATAGCCAATAAACGCTAAATTTACAGATGCAATTCAGTTTTGCCATTTCCCATTAAATCATATATAAATCAAGTTGTTATATAGTTTTACATTTTAGAAATGTTTAATCTAGTTTATTATACATCATGAAGTTTAATTTATTATTGAGAAAAGATTATATTTGAATAAGTAAAACTATATTTTGTTTAATTATGAAATACAATAATTCAATAGTAAGTTCTATTAACAATATGGTTAGAGAGCATTCAATCAGTAAAACACCAATTTGTCTTTGGTTTACAGGACTTTCTGGAAGTGGAAAAACAACATTATCAGAAGCAGTAGAAAAAGAACTTTCGAGCCTCGGTTTCTTCTCATATTTGCTTGATGGAGATAAAATTCGCTCTGGGTTAAATTCTGATCTTGATTTCAGTGAAGCCGGAAGAAGAGAAAACATCCGAAGAGTTGGAGAGGTAGCAAAACTGTTTGTTGATTCAGGACAAATAGTTTTGGCATCTTTTATCTCACCTTTTATTATCGATAGAAATTTTGTCCGCTCGCTTTTCCCTAATAATAAATTTATTGAAATATTTATCGATTGCCCATTAGAAACTTGTGAAAAGAGAGATGTAAAGGGACTCTACAGGAAAGCGAGAACTGGAGAAATAAAATATTTTACTGGAATATCCTCGCCTTATGAAAGACCATTAAATCCTGAAATATTAATAAAAAATGGTGATGATGTGGAAGTTAAAATAAACGTACAAAAAATATTGAACTACCTTAATCAAGAAAAAATAATCGAATTTTAAAAAACAATAATCTTTAGGTAGATACAAAACATGAATCATTTGGATAAATTAGAGCATAACTCTGTTTTTATTTTGCGTGAAGCATACAGTAATTTCAAGAATCTTGGGATGTTATGGTCCATTGGTAAAGACAGCACAGTTCTTCTGTGGTTAGCAAGGAAAGCATTTTTTGGCCACGTTCCATTTCCTCTAATTCACATTGACACAAATTTTAAAATACCAGAAATGATTCAATATAGAGACCGAATTGCAAGCGAATTAAAATTAAATATGATGTATGGGGAAAATGAAGCAGCAATAAAATCGAAGCAAACTTTTCCGGATGGAAATGTTGATAGAATAGAATGTTGTAAAACTTTAAAGACAAAAGCACTTAAAAATACACTTAGTGGAAACTGGGAGAGATACCGCTTAAATCATTCTACAGGAACTTATGAAGTGGATTCTAACAAAGAACCATTTAATGGTGTTATTGTTGGTGTAAGGGCGGATGAAGAAGGAAGCCGTTCCAAAGAGAGATATTTCTCTGCGCGTGATATAGAAAATAAATGGGATGTAAACGACCAACCACCAGAATTTTGGAATCAATATAAAACTGATTTTGCTCCTGGAACACATGTTAGAATCCATCCTTTATTAGATTGGACAGAATTAAATATATGGGAGTATATTGAAAGAGAAAAAATACCCATGGTTTCCTTATACTTCAACCAAGGGGATGGAAAACGCTATAGATCCTTGGGGTGCTATCCATGTACATTTTCAATTGACTCTTCCTCAAGAAATGTTCGTGAAATAATTGAAGAGCTGAAATCGGGTCAATTAAAAAATGTTGCAGAAAGATCTGGACGTGCACAGGATAATGAAGACAACGGCGGATTAGAAAATCTTCGATTAGATGGTTATATGTAAATAATTTTGAGCTATTTGTAGTTTGAAAATATCATTATTTTGAATCTTTCACAATATGATTCTTAAGAAACAATGTAATAACCAAGAGAGAACAGTAAGAATAAAGATTAAGTTAAAAACTCTTGTATCTGATATCTTATAATCTGAAATCTAGGAATAATAAACAGATGAATATTGTTATTGTTGGTCATGTAGATCACGGAAAGAGCACTATAATTGGAAGATTACTTGCAGATACTAATTCGCTCCCTAACGGTAAACTTCAACGAATAAAACAATTTTGTGAAACAAATTCAAAACCATTTGAGTATGCTTTTTTATTAGATGCATTGAAAAATGAGCAATCGCAAGGTATAACAATTGATACTGCACGCATATTTTTCAAAACAAAATTACGCAGTTATCTTTTTCTTGATGCTCCCGGACATATTGAATTCCTTAAAAACATGGTTACTGGTGCTGCCCACGCTGAGGCTGCTATCCTAGTGATTGATGCTAATGAGGGTGTTCAAGAAAATTCTAAAAGACACGCATATTTGCTTTCGATGCTTGGAGTTAAACAATTTGTTGTGTTAATCAACAAAATGGATTTAGTTAAATATTCTGAAGAAAGATTCAATAAAGTCGTTGATGAATTTCAAGAATTTTTATCAAAAATTGAATTGTTTTCTATTGGTTTTATTCCAGTTAGTGGACGAGAAGGTGATTTAATTGTAAGTCACAGTTCAAGGATGGATTGGTATTCAGGCCGGACAGTTATTGAAATGTTAGATCGGTTTAACGAAGAAAAACATAAAAATGAAAAACCATTTAGAATGCCTGTTCAAGATATTTATAAATTTGGAAGCAACAATGACGACCGCCGTATTGTTGCAGGACGAGTGGAATCTGGAAGTCTTAAAATTGGGGATGAAGTAGTTTTTTATCCCTCCGGTAAAACTGGTGTTATTAAAACTTTAGAAAAATTTAACTCCGCAAAGGTTACTCAAGTCAAAGCTGGAGAATCAATAGGATTCAGACTTGAAGACCAAATCTATATTAATCGTGGTGAAATGGCTACTAAAGCTGGTGAAGTTACTCCTGAAGTAAGTAAAATTATTCAAGCAAATATTTTTTGGTTAGGAAATGAACCTCTAATTGCAAACAAGGAATATTTTTTGAAACTTGGCACTAAAAAGGTTTCGTTCTATTTGTTAGATGTTAAAAGGACTATTAATGCGTCATCACTTACAATTGAGAATAATAACAAAAACATAAAAAAAAATGAGGTTGCAGAAGTTACTTTAAAATTGAGTGATGTAATATCATTTGATCTTTATCACCAAATTGATACCACGAACCGTTTTGTTATAGTTGACGGATATGAAGTCTCTGGGGGCGGCATAATTACCAAATCAATAAAAGACAAGCATTCCAAAATTCGTAACGATGTAATTTTAAGAAATTACAAATGGGGAAGATCTAAAATTAGTAGTGAAAGACGTGCCGAAAAATATAATCAAAAGCCTTTACTTATTTTAATTACAGGTGCAGAAGGCTCTGGGCGAAAAGAAATTGCCAAAACTATTGAAGAAATGCTATTTAATAAAGGAAAATTTGTCTATTTTCTTCCTTTAGGAAGTGTAAAATATGGTGTCGATACTGACATAAGCCGAGAAGATTACAGTAATGATTTTGAACATATTAGAAGGTTGGCTGAAATTGCACACATTCTTTTGGATTCGGGTGTTATTCTAATAATAACAGCACGTAATCTTACTCAAAATGATCTTGATATATTTACAACAATTATTGATTCAAACTTAATTGAAATGGTTTTTGTTGGGAATAAAACAGAAAACAGTATTTCATTTGATGTTTATCTTCCTGGTATAAATGATATAGTGTATTCAGTAGAGAAATTATTTGCGGAATTACAGAAAAAAGGAACCCTTTATTTGTAAATATTAGGGATTAAATTAATGTTCTAATTATTGAGAATTGAGTGACAACAAAGACAAAAGCATATATAGCTTGGCTTGCAATATGTATTATCTGGGGGACCACTTATTTAGTAATTAGAATTGGTGTTCAAGAAATGCCACCGTTTCTTTTTTCTGGATTACGATGGCTTATTGCTGGACCAATATTTTTAGTATTTCTAAAAATTCGTGGTGTAAAGCTTCCTACAAAAAAGGATTTGCTGCCTATTGCAATAATTGGAGTTTCACTTATTGGTTTAGGAAATGGATTAATAACATTTGCGGAACAGTGGATACCAAGTGGGTTAACAGCATTATTAATAACTACTGTACCAATGTTGATTGTTTTAATTGAAACATTAATTCTTAAAAAAGTTGCCTTCAATAAAATGATTTTAATTGGGGCACTTGTTGGTTTTAGTGGAATTCTTTTAATCTTTGGTAATAATTTCTCATTGCTTTTTGAATCAGAATATCTTTTTGGAATCATTGCTATTTATGCCGGAGTTACATCTTGGGCAATTGGAACTGTATATTCGAAACATAGAAAAATAGATGTTGATCCACTAGCAAATGCCGCAACACAAATGTTAATTGGAGGAACATTTCAAATAATTGTAGGACTTTCAATTGGTGAAGCAGAACATTTTGAGTTTACTCAAAATGGAGTTTTTGCTTTTATCTATCTAGCAATTTTTGGTTCATTCATAGCTTATGGTTCATATATTTATGCTATTGAGCATCTTCCAATTTCTTTTGTAACAACATATGCTTATGTAAATCCTGTGATAGCACTTTTTGCTGGTTGGATTATTTTGGATGAAATACTTAGTTTTGAAATAATTTTAGCAGCAGTTATTATCTTGATCGGTGTTTGGTTAATTAATCTTGGGAATAGGAAAAAGACAGAACTATAGTTTTTTAATTAAGAATAAATATTCAATATCTTGTAATAATTTCACTTTTCAAACTATTGCTAGGTGAATTAATAATATTAAATACCTTTTCTTTGTATATTTGATCCTGCACGAAAAATCTACTTTGTTAAAACAAATCGAACAGGCGAGATGAAAAAGAATTATGAAAGAGCCACACTAATTTTAGAAGATGGTACCATTTTTTCTGGATATTCATTTGGATATTTAGGGAAAACTGATGGAGAAGTTGTCTTTAATACTGGAATGGTAGGATATCCCGAAACGCTAACTGATCCATCCTATGCAGGACAAATATTAGTTACTACCTACCCACTTATTGGTAATTATGGAGTTCCCCCTAAAACCTATGAAAAATCACTTTTACTTCATTTTGAATCAGACAAAATTCAAACAAAAGCATTAATAGTTTCTGATTATTCCGAAAACTATTCACATTGGAATGCTGTACGCTCACTCAGTGATTGGATGGAAGAGGAGAAGATTCCAGGAATATTTGGAATTGACACCCGTGCTTTGACAAGAAAATTACGTGATAACGGAACAATGCTAGGATGGATTATTCCAGGCGATAATGTAACTGAAGCTGATTTGAACAAAAAAGTAGAAGATCCAAATAAAACAGATCTCGTAGGCTCAGTTAGTACAAAAGAAGTTGTTGAATACGAAGGTGGGAAGACAAAAATTATTTTAGTCGATTGCGGAGTGAAGAACAACATTATCCGAGCATTTCAAGGACGTGATATTTCAGTAGTTCGTGTTCCATACGACTATGATTTTATGAAAATAGAAGCTGATGGAATTATGATATCTAACGGACCGGGTGACCCAAAGATGTGTCAGACAACAATTAAAAACACAAAACTTGCTATGACTAAAGGGATTCCTACACTTGGCGTTTGTCTCGGGAGCCAAATAATTGGACTTGCTGCCGGGATGGAAACATACAAGTTAAAATATGGACACCGAAGTTTGAACCAACCAGTTAACGAAGCGGGCACAAACAGAAGTTACATAACTTCGCAAAACCACGGATACGCTGTTGATGCAGAGACATTGCCACTTGATTGGCGTGAATGGTTCACTAATGATAATGATGGTTCCAATGAAGGAATTATTCATATTTCAAAACCATTTTTTGGAACACAGTTTCATCCCGAGGCCTCTCCAGGACCGGATGATACAGAATTTATTTTTGATATGTTTGTGAGGTCGTTGAAATGATAAAGAAGAACAAGCCTAAAAAAGTTTTAATCCTTGGATCGGGTGCATTGCAAATTGGACAAGCAGGTGAGTTCGATTACTCTGGAAGCCAAGCTATTAAAGCACTTAAAGAGGATGGAATAAAAACCGTTTTAATAAATCCGAATATTGCTACAATTCAAACATCCGAAAACTTTGCCGATCAAGTTTATTTTCTTCCTATTCAAGTAAAGTTTGTTGAAGAGATAATTAAAAAAGAAAAACCTGATGGAATTTTACTTGGTTTTGGTGGGCAGACTGGTTTGAATACGGGCGTTGAACTTTATGAACAAGGAATTTTAGAAAAATATAATGTTAAAGTTCTTGGAACTCCAGTTGACACAATTTTGGAAACCGAGGACCGAAAACTATTTAATCAAAAAGTTAAAGAAGCTGGGCTAAAAGTTGCTTTAAGTAAAACAGCAGAAAATGTAGAGGAAGCAATTGAAGTAGCAAATGAAATTGGGTTCCCTGTAATGGTGCGTATTGCGTTTGCCCTTGGTGGACTTGGCTCTGGTATTGTTGACAACGAAGATGAGTTAAGAGAGAAAGCACAAAAAGCGTTTTCGTTTACTACACAAATACTAATCGAAGAATCTCTATACGGGTGGAAAGAAGTTGAATACGAAATTGTTCGTGATAAACACAATAATTGCATAACTGTTTGTTCAATGGAAAATATTGACCCAATGGGGATTCATACTGGCGATAGCATTGTAGCTGCACCTGTACAAACTCTCTCGGCCAAAGAGAACTTTATGCTCCGCTCTAATGGAATAAAGCTTATACGTTATCTTGGAATTATTGGCGAGTGTAATATTCAATATGCTCTCTCCCCAACTTCTGATGATTACAGAATAATTGAGGTGAACGCACGCTTGAGTAGAAGCTCGGCTTTAGCATCTAAAGCAACTGGATATCCACTTGCCTTTGTTGCAACAAAACTCTCTATAGGATATGCACTAAACGAAATTGAAAATGAAATAACGAAAGAAACATCCGCCTGTTGCGAACCAGCACTTGATTATGTTGTGTTAAAATTTCCTCGTTGGGATTTGCAGAAGTTCAGCCAAGTTAGCACTTTACTTGGCTCAGAAATGAAGTCGGTTGGTGAAGTTATGTCAATAGGTCGTAGCTTCGAAGAGGTTTTACAGAAGGCTATCCGTATGCTCGATATTGGAATGGATGGATTTGTTTGCAATGAATTTGAAGTTATAGAATTGGATAAAGAGTTAGAAAAGCCAAGTGATAAGAGAATTTACTTCGTAGCAAAGGCATTGCAACTAGGTTACTCAGTTGAAAAATTGAACGACTTAACAAAAATTGATAAATGGTTTTTATATAAAATGAAAAACATTGTCGATCAGGCCGAATTATTAAAAGGACAAAAATTAAACGAGCTTGATAAATATACTCTTCTTCGTTCAAAGCAATTTGGTTTTTCTGACAAGCAAATTGGAATATTAACTAACTCGGAAGAATTTGATGTAAGAAAGTATCGAAAAGAGTTGAAGATAATACCAAGCATTAAGCAGATAGATACAATGGCAGCAGAGTTTCCTGCACAAACTAATTATCTTTACATGACATACAACGGTTTCTTTGATGACATTGAACTTGGTGAAGAGAAGCAAATAATTGTTCTTGGCGGTGGGGCGTATCGTATTGGTTCATCTGTTGAGTTTGATTGGTGTTGCGTAAATGCTGCTAATACTTTGGATAACCACGGATTCAAATCGATAATGATAAATTATAATCCAGAGACAGTGAGTACAGATCACGATACAGCACACAAGCTCTATTTTGAAGAGATGAGCATGGAGCGTGTGTTAGATATTTATGAAAAAGAATCTCCAGAAGGAGTTATAGTCTCTGTTGGCGGTCAAATACCTAATATCCTTGCAATGAAATTACACAAACATGGAGTGAAAATAATTGGTACTTCTCCTGAGATGATTGATAATGCTGAAAGTAGGCATAAGTTTTCTGCAATTTTGGATAAGGAAGGAATTGACCAACCAGAGTGGGAAGAATTAACCAGCCTCGACTCCGCCAAAGGATTTTGTAATGACGTAGGTTATCCAGTTCTTATTCGTCCTAGTTATGTTTTGAGTGGTGCAGCAATGAGCATTGTACTAAGTGAAGATGAATTGGAAGTGTTTCTTAAGAAAGCCTCTGATATTAGTAGTGATCACCCAGTTGTAATTACCAAATTTATAGAAGATGCACGCGAAATTGAAGTTGATGCTGTTGCAGATAATGGCGAATTGTTTGCTTATGCCATTTCTGAACATGTTGAAAATGCTGGCGTTCACTCTGGTGATGCGACTATTGTACTTCCACCACAAAGGCTTTACCTCGAAACAATGCGTCGTATAAAAATGATTACCAAAAAAATTGCTAAAGCTCTTGAAATCACTGGTCCATATAACATGCAGTTTATTGCAAAGGATAATGATGTTAAAGTAATTGAGTGTAATTTGCGTGCTTCAAGAAGTTTCCCATTTGTCTCTAAAGTTTTGAAACAGAATTTTATTGATATTGCAACTCAACTTATGATTGGTGAAAAGCCCCACAAAATTGATAAATCGTCGTTTGATCTTGACTACGTTGGTGTTAAAGCTCCTATGTTTTCCTTTACAAGATTAAAAGGCTCAGATCCAGTGCTTGGTGTTGAAATGTCATCAACTGGTGAAGTTGCTTGTTTAGGTGATGACTTTAACGAAGCATTCTTAAAATCTGTTTTATCAATTGGATTCAAAATTCCAGAAAAAGGAATTCTGCTCTCTACGGGACCAGTAAAATATAAAACTGAGTTTCTGGAAGAGATGAAAATGCTGCAAAAATTAGGCATAAAATTTTATGGTACTGGTGGAACATATAGATTTTACAAAGAAAACAATTTTGATATTAAAAAACTAAATAGACCATATA
>CBDUTO010000028.1:0-38638 GCA_965370315.1 uncultured Melioribacteraceae bacterium | reverse complement strand
CAAATATTTTTGCAGTTTAAGGGTAATGCAATGTTAATTAGAACTTAGCCAATAATTCCAATCACCTTCAAGTATTTTGGGACTCTTATCAACCGCTAAATAATTGCCATTATATTTAGCAAAAACCTTATCAACTTTGTCTAGATGTTTTTGATATTCAGATTCGTCATCAATTTTTATATTTGCGACAAAATAAACCATTAATATTTCCCCATAATCTTGTGAACTAGTTATTATTTACTACTTATCTCAATAATACTTGTCCGCAGCAGCATTTAGCGTAGGAGGATCATTTTCTTAATGTCACTATAATTACCGCTAACGATTTTATAAAAGTATATACCACTTGAAAGATTGTTTGCATTAAATTCTACGCTATGAGTTCCGGCATTTTTATAACCGTTCACAAGTGTTGCAACCTCCATTCCAAGAGTATTAAAAACTTTTACTTCCACATTATTATCCGAAGGAATTGAGAAGTCTATTTTTGTAGTTGGGTTAAATGGATTAGGGAAATTTTGAGCCAACTTAAATTCTTTGGTACTATTTATTTCAACTTCAACAACATCGGAGTATTCAAAACCACCATCAATATCAATTTGCTTTAAGCGGTATTGCACTAATCTAGATAAATTATCACTGTCTATAAATGAATATTCTTTTGGTGAGTTACTATTACCATGACCTTCAACAAAAGCAATACTTTCCCATTTGTCATTCTGAACTTGATTCAGAATCTGACGCTCAACTTGGAATCCGTAGTTGTTTACTTCTGTTGCTGTTTGCCAATTTAGTTTTATTTCTTCTTCGCAAATGTTTGCTGTAAAATTTGTTAGTTCTACAGGAAGTACTTCATTGTCTGGGTTACCAGTTGCTGAAGTTGTATTATAAAATTCCGAACCACTTGAACCATTATATTCGCATATGTGAACTTGGTATGTCGTCCCATCGCTTATTCCAGAAACATCTACAGTTGCACCAGTTCCGTTGTAAACACAATACCAACCAGTAGCACCTATTTGCGTACCAGAACTAAATGTTGCATTAGCTGTGTAGGTTGTATTATCAACCGGACTAGCTGTTCCAGATGAAGCATCTTTCATAAATACTGCACAATTAGAACCATTACCCCTTGTCCAACTTAAAGTTGCATTACCAGATGAAACACTTGTAAATGTAACATTTGTTGCTTGAGTTGTTGGAGCAACTATAGGAGTAAAAGTAAAATCATCAATCTCTAAAAATTTAGTTTCATTAGTTCCATAAGGTTCAATTTCAAACTCAACTTCATTAATAGCAATAGCTGAATAGCTATTTAAATCAACGTAAGTATAATAATTGTTAGCAGAAGAATTATTTATAGCAGTATAAAGTATGGTATGAGTAAACTCAGTAGATCCATCTAACTTTCCCCTGATTATCAAATTATTATAAATAGACACAGTATAGTTATCTATTTGAACTGGGGTTATATATAAACTATTAACATAAAAATTATTTGATGAATTGGTAAATGAACCAACCACACCGCCGCTTGCAATAGGATTATTTACATTCTCAATAAAATTGTCATCATCCAATCCATAACCAGATCTAACATACACCTCGAAGTTACCTGATACATTGAATGTAAGTCCACCCTCAGTAAATTGAGTGGCTTCATTAGATTCACCAACATATTTTTCGGTTGTCTGCGCATCTAAATGGGGTGTAGCTCCAATGACGAAAATTATTACAAATGTTAGTAATGCTTTTTCAAGTGATAATATTTTCATATTCATATACCTCTATTATTATGTTTGTGTATAATTATTTGATTTTTATTCTGTATCATAATTCAATTTGTTATTCATTATAATTTACTAAACCATATACTTGTGTATTACATTGCGTTTTTGGTTCATCAAAACAAATTCCCTCAATTTAGCGAAGGAGGATCATTTTCTTAATGTTTGTATAATTACCACTAACTATTTTATAAAAGTAAATACCACTTGATAGATTATTAGCATTAAATTCTACTTCATAAGTTCCAACTGGTTTTTGTTCATTTACAAGTGTAGTAATTTTATTGCCAAGAACATCATAAACTCTTAATTGAACTTGTCCGCTTTGAGGGATACTATAAGTTATGTTTGTAGTTGGGTTAAAGGGGTTTGGGTAGTTTTGTTCTAAATGATATGTAAATATTGAATTCTTATTATCAGCAATAGATGTTATTTTGCCATATTGTGTTCCATCAATTACAGCTCCAACTAATTTAATGTAACCTCCCCAAGATCCAATTAAAGTTTCTCCCACACCACGGCTGACTTGCTCCCATTCTCTTTCTATATAAATAGGATTCCCATTTTCATCGGTATATTGATTTTCAAATTCTTTGCGGAGTAAATTTTCTTGAAAAACGTCAGACCAATAGATTTCTTCTTTTACGAAACCTCTGAAACTATAATTGTCATAAATAGCCCATGACGAGCTATCTGTTTTGGAAAAGTCATAAAACAATATTTCAGAATCCCCATGTAAATCATAAACATAAGTGTTATTCTCCAAACGTCTATATTTAATTGAACTAAGTTCTGGCTCAGAGAAATCTACTGTTTCAAGCATATAATATTGTTTGCCAGAAATTGTGGTATCACCCAACACAGTTACTTTTTTTTGAACACCACCACCATAATATTCCCAATAATTTCCTTCTTGCAAAGGATAAAATAATGTTGTATCAATTTGACCAAAAATAGAAATAGATAATATTAAAAATATTCCAATTGTTTTCATGACACCTCCAAACTTACTTTTGCAATATTGCAAAGCCAAAACTCAATACCACTCTAAGCGGTAGGGAGGTTAAGCTTGTTTTATTTTTTATTTATCTCAATAATACTTGTCCGCCGCCGCATTTAGCGAAGGAGTATCATTTTCTTAATGTCACTGTAATTGCCACTAACTATTTTATAAAAGTAAATACCGCTTGAAAGATTTGTGGCGTTAAAATTTATTTTGTAATTTCCACTTGATTGCTCTTTGTTGACCAAGATAGCAACTTCTCGTCCAAGTACATCATACACCATCACCTTAACGAAATCACTTTGATGCAACGAGTAGCTTATAATTGTGCTTGGGTTAAATGGATTAGGATAATTTTGATACAAAACAATTTCATTTGGAATAATAGTTTTGTCTTTGTTCAATAAAACATAATCATTATTTGCAGTAAATTTAAAAATATCATCGTTATCAATTGGATTATTAGTTACAATATAAAGAGTATCACCTGCTTGTGGTTCTATTCCAGTAAAATCAAAATCTAAAGCATAACTAACTTCTGCTGCACCAGGTGGGTTTTGCGGACGCAAAACAATAAACTCACCCTTATCCCAACTATTATTTGCCAAGTTCGGATTTCTTGACTCATCCAATATATAATTTGCTTTCTCGTTATTATCAATATCAATAATTTTAAAAGGAGCAACCCCACCTGTACTCATACTTGGCACAACAAGAATTGAATTATCACCAATATTTGCCCAAGACCCATCACTCAAAGTATCTAAATCATTAAAGACAACTATCCAATCTAAATCAGTATGAACATGTGGTTGTCCAATATAATCTAGATTTGATGTAGAATAGAAAACATTATAAGTTGATCCTAATTCCTCACGGTTAAAATGAGTCTTTTCATAATCTATTCCTGGTTCCATTTCCGTTATTTTTAATCGTAAACCTTCAAACGTAGGTGTTGTATTGCCAATAAAGTTTTCAAGCAATAATACATCTCTATTTACATTGGTAATGTTATACTTTGTTTTATTATCGTCAATACTAAACTTAATTTCATAGCTATCTCCTGTAAGCATAGTAGTGTCAGCTACTAATACTTCTATATCTACACTACCTTTTCCACTAATATGTTCTATTTGAGATTCGGAGTAAGAGCCAGCATTTATATCAATTGTAAATGGACCAGCTTTATAAATTGTTTCATTCGCATTATCTTTACACTTAAATATTAAAAAGTTTCCGTAAGAGTTTGGTATAGATGAAATATCCCAGTAAAAAGAATTTAGTCCATTACTAAGTGTGGCTTCATATATTTTTTCACCAGTTAATACATCTCTATTTTGAGCATATTCTACAGTAATTAATAATTCAGAGTTGTCGGCATCTTCAGAGAGCCACTCAACTTTTACTTGTTGATCCTTAAGTTGGTTGTGAGGATTAAGAAACCTAAATTCTGGAACTGCATTAACTTCTGGATTATTTATTGTGAATCTAACATTAGAATTATCATGATAATGTTCATATTTGTTTTCCGGATTATATGCTAATACACGGAGAATATAATTCATACCATCATCAACTAATTTTGTATCCCAACTAAAATTACTATTTATGTTTTGCCCCATAATTAATGGAACCCAATTTAAACCACTATCTCGAGAATAATCAATGAAAACTTCTGCATTTGGGTCTGTCCCCGAGTAATTCCAACTTATGTCAACATTACCATCGTTTTCATTTGCTAATTCATTTAATTCAATTTTATAATTATCATTACCTCCAGAAGAATTATATGCACTACTTATTTCAGGCCAATAGCTATAATGTTTTACATTAATTATATCATTTATCATATCATCAACATCGTAAGAAAAGACTAATGCCAATTTAACTTCTTTTGATTCTCCTGCTTTTAATTCAAACGCACCAGTACCAAAATTGATAATATTGTCACTAGATTGAGTTAATAATTCTTGGTTATAATCAATACTATCTGCAGAAAGCCATTGCCACATCAAAGCATCGTTTCTAGGAACATTAGGATCAGAATTTGTATACGGTGCTACATGAAAAGATGTGAGACCTAAATTATTAGGAGTTTCTAATAACTTTAGTGAAAAATACCCCGTTGGTAATCCTCCTCCACCAATTCCATCGTCATCCCAATTATAAATTGTACTATATAATTCTTCTGGAAGATTACTCAGAGTATTTGAATTACCATTTGCATCAACAAAACCAACTCTATCATCACCATAATCACTAGGCCCACCTATGTGTGGATCACCATGAAAGCCAAAATATACTTTGGACAAATCCTTTGGACTTTCGTTTGTAATTATATATTTAATAATTAGTGCATCTTCTAATATGCCACCAAACTGATATATTCGCACATCTACTTTTACACCGAGGCCTCTCTTTGTTGTATCACTTGGGAATGGATAATATGGAAATTCTGCATTTGAAAAATCATCCATTACATAATAGACCTCTTCTTCAGCAATTGTTACGCCATCACCAAATTCACCAGGCCACAGATATCTACCTTCAGATGATGAATACCAACTCTCCGGCCATGAATCTGGTTTTCCATCTCCATCACTATCCCCAATAGATGAACGAGCAATCTCATTCTGAGTTGGGTCAGCATATCCGGCTCTTGGAAGCCATCCCCATTTTTGTGTTCCATCTGAATTGTAGTCACCTTGCATACTAAGAATGTAAGAATCACTTGTTATATGAAGTGTTTCTCCATTTTCACCAATAACCTCTGCAGAGATAAGTGGTCCAAACTCAAACATTGTTCCCAAGCCATTCCAAACTAAGTCAGCAATATTCCCAAGTGTATTTGGTTTTCCAATTGAACCATAATTATAAAGAATAGATGTAATGTTGTTCTTATCAACTACTGAAGATTTGATTTCCCTTTGCTCACCCGTAACTTGTTGACCGATAACTATTGAAGATAAAAGTGATAATGTTAATAGAATTGTAGAAAGACTTTTATTTCTCATAATATGACCCTATACTTTATGTATATAATATTTCTTAGTTGTATTAACCATAGTAGTAAGCGTACTATTTGTTATGTGTAGTAGATATGTTTCATGAATATACCGATGCATTTAAACCCCAATTGTACAACAGAATATATCTTATTCAAATTAGAGTTCCTGCCCTTAGAGACTCTCGCTCTAAAATGATGATGTAACTTAATTATTTCAGAGAACTATAACAAGTTCTATCTATCCTTTAATCATAATACTAGCTAGAATTATGATTAATGGATTAACTCAATAGAATTTATAATATTATATTCATGGCAATTTCCGCCTATCAAACGCCCACAATCCTTCCATCTGGCAAAATAATCAGACAAAGCGCAAGGGAGGTAAAGCTTGTTTTATGTTCCTACTTCTCTCAATAATACTTGTCCGCCACAGCATTTAGCGTAGGAGGATCATTTTCTTAATGTCTTTTGTTAAGAAACAAACTCATATTTAAAGAAACATATACCTACTTAAGAAGAATCATCTTTTTAATATCATTCCAACCGTTTGCAGATATTCTGTAAAAGTAAATTCCTGAACTAACTTTACCATTAAGATTATCGGTGCCATCCCAAACTGTTACTTTTCTTCCTTTCTTCTCAAATTTACTAATTAGTGTTTTTACTTCCTGTCCAAGAATATTATAGATTTTTAAATCTACTTTAGAATCGTTAACAAGCTCATATCTAATAACGGTAGTAGGATTAAAAGGATTTGGGAAGTTCTGATTTAATTTATATTCTGTTACTTCTAGATTGTTTTCACTACCATCCACAGATACTGTAGTTTCATCAAAAAAGTTTTTTAACATATATTCGATGTTGCTTTTTAAATCATCATTGTTATATCTGTACGCTTTTCCACTTAAAAAAACTATTTCCCCACCATTCTCTTTATACATACCACCAAATTCTGGTTTATTCCAAACACCAATTCCAACTGGGGCATTGTAACTAGCAGTTTCAGTATACAATATTTTGCTCGTTTCGTTTGTCAGTGTGGTATCAAATATGGCACATAAGACTTGTACATTTTTAATTGCGATAGTGTCGACTTCTTCATACATAGGTATACAATTTGCTATTACTGCATTCTCTGGATCGACCCATGTAATTCCCAACCGATCATACATCTCATCTTTTATATAATTATGACCATTCTTTAATAACAAAATTAGGTTGCCACCCATTTTTACATACTCTAGTACCTCGGTGTTTTCCCAAGAATTAACTTCAAGAGTATTATTTTCTCCAGTCCAAATAATTGTTGAATAATTAATAAGAGTATCAAGTGGAATTGGACCATGTCCAATTGGTTCAGGAAGTGTAGAAGGATAACCTGTAGTTGGCTCTGTTAGTAAATCCCAAAACTTGATTGCATAATTACCCCAGAAAGCCTTGTTCTCGTAGGATTCAACAACCTCAGAAATTCTAAATCGAAAGCCATTTACTAATAAAACATCACTACCAAAAAGACCTGGGTAGCTATTTCTTTTATTGGGGGTTGGAACATTTGTAATTTCCCATTCACTTGAACTATCATTTATTCTTGAATATGAAAAGTCCTTCTCTTGTTCTCCAAATGTAATTGAATCAACTATTGTAGTGTCATTTTCAAAAATATAAGTAATCGCTAATTCTTCACCACTAGAATTCAATTTAAAATCTAAATGATTTAATCCTTGTTCACTATTTCCATCAGCCCATAGTAAATAATAACCTTTTGGAGGAACTATATTATTCCCTTCATTGCTCGATATTATTTGATGCTTTGTTAAATTTGAGAAATCATCCGATATATATAGTCCACTAATTACAATTGGATTATCACTAGCATTATAAATTTCAATCCAATCGTCATATTCACCAAACTCATCTTTTAGTGTACTATTATTATCTGCTTGAAATTCATTTATGTACAATAGATTATTTACACTGATTTTATTAGGCTTTCCAGGACTTCCACCCTTTATATTACTAGCTTTCCAATTAGCAGTAACCAAATTTTCTTCTACTGGATTTCTTAACTCGAGTGATTTACCAGTTCCATTAGCATCTATTGGCCAATCAAATTTATTACTATAACTCACAAAATCAATTTCTTCATCCAAACCATTTTGTAATATTATATTACCCCAATTATTTGGTAAACTCTCATCATCCCAATTAAAAACTTGAACACCAAGGTTTGCATAAAGAGTTTTATCTTTTGCAATTATTACAAAACTATTAGGATTAATAAATATATTAACTGGGAAAGTGAAATTGATATCACCAGAGAGTCTATAACCGGATGCATCTAAAACTTCATCGCCAGAATAATAGAGTTCAATAAACTCATAGTTATCACCATTATCAGGATTGTAATGAATTTCATTAATTATAAATTGCTCATTTTTACCACTGTAATTATTTGCACCTAAGTCTGCTTGTGTGCCATCAGAATCAAACTCAGTCATTGGATTTCCTATATCAATAGCGGGGGAGAGTGGACTTAACAAAAAGTTATTTAAGAAAAGTGGATTGGTCTCTATGTTTCCTTCACCATCTAATTCTTCACTATCAGATAAAGAATAATTAACACTTAATGTAGAAAGGTCATCAACAAATACTGAAGATAGATTAGACTTAGAAAAAATTGAATTAATGATTTCAGCATTTCCACCACCGGCACCAACGTTTTTTTCAAAACTTGCTACTCCATAATCACATCCAAAGAAAGTATTTCTATCAATAAATGCATATGAGGAATCATCCTTAATTCCAATTCCTTGAGCGCAGTTTACTATTATATTCTTTTTAATATTTGTTGTTGATGCTTGCCCAACAGAGATACCTTTATCATTACAATTAAAAATTAAATTATTCTCAATTAAAATATTTTTTGAACCTTCACCTAAATCTATACCATCACTATTAAATCCATAGAAGTTGTAAATCTTATTACCTCTAACAATTCCATTAGATATTTCATCGAGATCAATTGCATCAGTATCAAAACTATTATTTCCTCTAAATTCACAATTTTCAATGAGAGCAGTTTCAGCATATTTAATATTTATAAAGTCGGATGTTTTATCAGAATGCAGATTACAATTACGCACAATTACATTTCCATATTGCAAAAATATTGGAAATGGAGCATCGAGTATTGTTGTGTTTTCAATTGTTACATCAGATTTAAAACTTGAGATTGCACCGACTTGATTTGGTAAAACACTTCCATTAGTTGCACCAATTAATTGAACATTGCTAATTAGAGATTCACCAGTTGAGTTTTCAATATAAATTACACCCCAATTGTTAAATCCAGAAATCTCATTGGGTTTTATAATAATAGGTTGTTCCTCAGTACCATTCATTTTAAGAACGCCATTAACTATTATACTTCCAGATTCTGGCATTAGTATCTCTACTCCAGCATCAATTGTTAAAGTAACATCTGGAGCAATATTGATGCTACCATTGGCTAAATATGGTGAACCAGATATTTCTAATGTCGTATTTGTAGCAATAGTTGAATGTAAAAGACTAGCATTATCTTCTTCAAATAGAGCTGTAATTTGGAATGTTGAATCTAATCTTGAAGGAGTAAAAAAAGTAGAACTAGATAAACTATCTAGGACTCCAATCCATTTAACAAATCTAAAACCTACAGTCGGAGTTGCTTCTAATTTAATAGGAACATACCTAAAGTAATCACCAGTAAAACCGTCCTCAACTTTAACACCAGTTACAGAAATTGACCCACTATTTGAATTAGATAAATTAAAACTTATATTCTCAACACCAGATAGGTTGTAAAAATCTAAAATACTTCTCTGCATATATTCTGGACGTTTTTCTGCAAATTCTCGTAAGATACTTACTTCCAATTTCCAAGTTTTCATATCAGGTATTGCAGGATATCCATAAATAATTGAAGTATCATCTTTCCATCTATCAATATGAGAAATCATCTCTGTGTTGATTTGATCTTTTAAACTATCTACAATTCCTACAACTCTCTCTTCACTTAGCGTAGTATTTAGATAAGTAGCAAATCTTTGAATAAACTCATTCTTAAAATCATTGTTCTCTAATAATTTTCTAAAAATAAACGATGAAAAGGGTTGAACATTATTATATAAAAAATCTAAAGTGTTATTTGTATAGTGTGACATCCAACTTGGAGCACCAAAACCATAATCTGAATCGAGAAAAATATATCTCCATTTTCCATCTTCAGATTTCTCTTTCCACCACCTAGAATTAGTGTATGGCCAATTTACATTATCACAATATATTTCAGTAATTAAATAATTCATCACTTCATTTACATCAATTTGTGATTTTACATAATCCCAATTTTCTTCTATATTCATACTATTCTGTGATAAATAGCTTTGTAAAGCATAATACTCATCTGTACTACCTTCAATAACAACTGGCTCTGCTTGAAAATCATATTCTAAATAGTCTGTATTATCAGGATCAACTCCATGATGAGCGATAAGATATTCTGTATTTAATTTTTCGCGGATATTATAGATTCCCCAATACTCACCATTTATATAAGTTGCTACTGGTCGATAAGCTTGACAATCAATATCCATTTGGTTAATTACAATTGTATGTTGGAGTGCATCACGAAACATAGTATGCCTGTTATCTTGAGTTCCAGAATTCCTTAAATAAATAGTAGAGTATTTATCAAATGGTCTATTCTCAAAGACTGGATAATCAATTTCTTCGTAACCATATCTTTCATCAACTTCTATTGTAAGTGGCTTTTGTGGATATTGATAAGATGCTTGCCCAGTTAATCTAACACCAGCATCAACTTCAAATGCAAAATCTCCATTCTTTTCAAAAAGTTGTGCATTGATAGGTATTTCTCGTGATTTAATCTCATTTGAATAAAATCCAATTTCGTCATCAAAGAAAGTCTCTGGAAATGCTGTTAAAGAGAGTATTGGTAAATTTTGTTCTGCATCAATAATGTATGATTTTGTAACTAGTCTACTTGGTAATTTATCATTTTCAAATGCGCGAAAACGTAATGTAGTTGTATTATTGATGTTAATTTGTGATGTATAAAGTGGTGAAGAACTTTTGGGCAATGACCCATCTAATGTATAATGTATTTCCGCACTATTAGATGAAGTAATAGTAACTAATTGGTTTTCGCTATATATTCCTGATACAAGTGATACATCTGGAATATCCGAAAACTCGGTATTTACTGTTCCATTAGTTAAATTACTATCATCTGGAGTTGATTCTCCAAAATAGACCCAGTTACTTCCGCCATCTGGTTTACGACCAAAAGAGACATCAGAAATTTGAGCAACATATGTAATAGAATCGACTAATTCTTCCTCAGGTGAGAAGAGTCCAATTTCTTCACTTGCTTTACTTAAACTAAAATTAAGATGATGATACTTAATTATACTTGAAGGGGAATCATCATATCCATCGGCCCAAAAAAGCAAATATCCTTTTCCACTTATCCATGTTCCATTTGGTATTCGCCATTTATTTGGATAACTCAAATTATCTGTGAGAAAATAACCACTAATATCTATTGCTCCACTTGAATCATTGTAAATTTCAATCCAATCTGAATAGTCATCGTAATCAACAATTTCGGGTGTTGAGGTAACATTAGATGCCATAAACTCATTGATGAAAAGAGATTGTGCATTTGTACTATTAAGCAATAAAAAGATGATAGCTATTATTGAAATTTTAGAACTAAATAATTGAAAATATTTTTTACTTATTGATTTCATTTTTCCTCTAATCAATATCATTGTTTTAGAACTTCTTAAGTCTAAATTTAAACATAATTAGTTATTTTAGTAGAATCATCTTTTTTATATCATTCCAATCGTTTGCAGATATTCTGTAAAAATAGATTCCTGAGCTAACTTTGTTGTTAAAATTATCTTCCCCATTCCATATTGCTGTTTTTCTCCCTTTCTCTTCAAAACTATTAACTAATGTTTTTACTTCTTGCCCAAGTATATTGAATATTTTCAATTCAACCTTTGAACTTTTAACAAGATCATATTTAATTACTGTGTTAGGATTAAATGGATTTGGAAAGTTTTGATTCAATTTATACTCAGTTATTTCAAGGTTGTTTTCGCTTCCATCTACTGATACAGTAGTTTCTCCTAAAATATTCTTTAATATATATTCGATATTATTCTTTAGATCAACATTATCATATCTGTACGCTCTTCCACTTAAGAATATTATTTGACCACCATTCTCATTATACATACCACCATATTCTGGCTTATTCCAAAGACCAACACCAACTGTTTCGCCATAAGATTTTGTTTCAGTAAACAATAATGTGCTTTTTCCATTTGTCAATGAAGTATCAAAAACAGATGACCTTGTTTGAATACTTTTAAGTCCAATAGAATCAAGACCAGCATAAACAGATTGGCATTCAGCAAGAGATGCGTCTATTGGCTCAACCCAAGTTATTCCTAACCTCACTAACATTTCTTCTGTAAAATAATCTCTACCATTTTTTAATAAAAGTATAAGATTTCCACCCTTTTTTGCATACTCTAAAACTGGAGAATAATTCCAGTAATTTCGATCAATTGAACTATTTTCTCCCATCCAAATAACTGTTGAATAATTGGTTAAAGTATCCAAATGAGTTGGGCCATGCCCAATTGGGTCTGGCAGTATAGAGAGATAACCTGTTGTTGGTTCATTAAGTAAATCCCAAAAGTTAATGATATAATTACCCCAGAAGGCTTTGTTCTCATATGAATCAATAACATCATGATTTCTAAACGAAAATCCATTAACAAGTAAAATGCCTTTTTGAAAAAGATTATTGTTACTGTTTCTATTTTCTGGTGTAGGTGAGTGAACTATATGCCAAGTGTCATCACCATCATTTATTCTTGCGTATGAAAAGTCAACTTCCTGTTGACCAAAACTAATTGAGTCAACTATTGTTGTATCATTATCAAAATTAGAGACTAGAGCAATTTTCTCTCCACTAGCTTTCAATTTAAAATCTAAATGATTTATTCCTTGTTCTTCATTCCCATCAGCCCACAAAATGAAATGATCTTTTGGAGCAATTATGTTTTCTCCACTATTTGTGATAGGTATTTGATGTTTCGTAATATTTGAAAAATCGTCTGTAATATATAAACCACTTATATCTATTGAGTTATCACTTGCATTATATATTTCAATCCAATCATCATATTCGTCATATTCATCTTTGAAAGTACTTTTATTGTCAGCTTGGAATTCATTAATAAATAGGAGATCATTTAGAACTATTCTGTTTGCTCTTCCTGGACTACCACCGAGAAAATCACTTGATTTCCAGTGAGAGGTAACCAAATTTTCATCTGCCGGATTTCTTAATTCTAAGGAATACCCAGCACCATCAGCCAAGTATGGCCAATCATATTTGTTGCTGTAACTAACAAAATCTATTTCTTCATCTAAACTGTTGGATAAAATAATATTTCCAAAAAGATTAGATAAGTTCTCACCATCCCAATTAAAAACTTGTACTTCAAGATTCTCAAAAAGTGTTTTATCATTTGCAATTACTATAAAACTCTTAGAAATAATTAATGAGTTAATGGGAAAAGTAAAATCTACTTCTCCAGATAATTTATATCCTGAAATATCCAATGCCTCGTTACCAGAATTATATAACTCAATAAACTCATAGTTGTCACCGTTATTTGGGTTGTAGTGTATTTCATTTATAATTAGGGATTCATATTTATCTTCAAAATATTTTGCCCCTAAATCAGCTCTACTACCGTCATGGTCTAACTCTGTAAGTGGATTGCCACTATCAATAGTTGGCGACAATGATGTTGGAGTAAAATTATTACCCAAAAGGGGATTAGCATTTAGGTTTTCTGTTCCTTCTAATATCTCAGTATCTGAAAGAGAATAATTTGTTGTTAATGTCGAAAGATTATCGACAAATATTGGAGCAAGAACAGACTTTGAGAATACTGAATTTACGATTTCAGCATTTCCACCACCAGCACCAATGTTTTTTTCAAAACTAGCTACTCCGTATTCACATCCAAAGAAAGTATTTCTATCAATAAATGCAAATGAGGAATTGTCCTTAATTCCAATTCCTTGAGCGCAGTTTACTATTATATTATTTTTAATATTTGTTGTTGATGCTTGTCCAACAGAGATACCTTTATCATTACAATTAAGAATAAGATTATTCTCAATTAAAATATTTTTTGAACCTTCACCTAAATCGATACCATCACTATTATATCCATAGAAGTTGTAAATCTTATTTCCTCTAACTATTCCATTAGATATTTCATCGAGATCAATTGCATCAGTATCAAAACTATTATTTCCTCTAAATTCACAATTTTCAATGAGAGCAGTTTCAGCATATTTAATATTTATAAAGTCGGATGTTTTATCAGAATGCAGATTACAATTACGCACAATTACATTTCCATATTGCAAAAATATTGGAAATGGAGCATCGAGTATTGTTGTGTTTTCAATTGTTACATCAGATTTAAAACTTGAGATTGCACCGACTTGATTTGGTAAAACACTTCCATTAGTTGCACCAATTAATTGAACATTGCTAATTAGAGATTCACCAGTTGAGTTTTCAATATAAATTACACCCCAATTGTTAAATCCAGAAATCTCATTGGGTCTTATAATAATAGGTAGTTCCTCTGTTCCGTTCATTTCAAGAGTTCCATTTACAATTAAACTCCCATATTCTGGCATCAATAGTTCTACCCCATGTTCAATAGTAAGAGTAATGTTTGGACTGATTTTAATATCTCCCTTTGCAACGTATGGTGATCCAGAAATATTTAGAGTAGTATTAGCAGAAATATGTGAAGGTAATACATTGCTGTTATCTTCTTCAAAAACCACTGTTATTTGTTTTGATGCATCAGAGGGAGTGGGGGAATAGTAAGTGGTTTGTGATAAACTATCTGGCACGCCGATCCATTTTACAAATCTATAACCAACTGTAGGAATTGCTTTCAATTTAGCTGGAGTATCACTAAAGTATTTCCCAGTATGACCGTCTTCAACATTTATTCCTGCAATTGAAATACTACCACCATTTGGATCAGATACACTAAATTCTAAATTCTCAGTGCCACTCAAATTAAAATAATCTAAAATGTGTTGTCGTTGGTAACTCGGACGATTCCGAGCGAAATCTCTCATTAACTCCACATTGCTTAACCATGAATCATAATCTTTAAGAATTGGGACATAAAAGGTGGGTTCATTATCATTCCATCTCTCTATATGATGAACCATTTCAGTACTTATTTGGTTCTGGAGACTATCAATAAAATATAGCACACGTTCTTCTTTGAACAAAGTATTTAGAATTATTGCAAAACGCTGGATAAACTCATTCTTAAATTCTGAATTGTCTAAGAGATTTCTAAATACAACAGTTTTATCCTCAGCTTTATGATGAACAGCATTAGAATCAGTAGTAGCTACCTCAATAAAATTATCTGTGTAATTTGAAGTACAGTACCAAGATTCCATTCCGAAGCCGTTGTCAAGATCCTGAAATACCCATCTGTATTTACTTCCATCTTTTCTTTCACGCCACCACAGTGTATTGTTATCTAACCAATCACAGTTTGCATAGAATATTTGAGATATAGTATAATTTAGAAATTCATCTATATCAATACGTGATTTAGCATAGTTGTAATTTTCAGAAAGAGATAGGTCATTATTTTCTAAGAAATTGTTGAGCTTATTATAATCTATTCTAATACCCTCAGTTACTTTCTTAGCTTCTATTATATCAATATTATTTGGGTCTACACCATGATTCAAAGCAAAATAGTTATTATTTATTTTTTCACGAAGATTATAGATTCCCCAATATTCTCCATTTATATATGTTGCTACAGGACGGTACTCTTGTCCATCAACATCAATATCATTAATAACTAAGTTGTGTTCCAATGCATCTCTAAACATTGTGTGACCATTATCAGGAGCGCCAGAATTTCTTAAATAGAGAGCAGTATAGTTGGTAAAATCTCTTTCTGGGAATATTTTATAATCAATAAATTCAAAACCATATTTGTCGTCTGTCTCAATAGTAAATGGTTTTTGAGGATAGTCGATTGATGCTTCGCCTGTTAATCTAATTCCAGCATCAAATTCAAATGCAAAATCACCATTCATTTCAAATAGTTGTGCAGTTACTGGAACTTCTCTCGACTTAATCTGACGCAAATAAATTCCTATCTCATTGCTAAAAAATGTCTCCGGATCTACCGTCAATGAAAGAATTGGTAAATTTTGCTCTTGATTAATAAAATAAGACTTAGTAATTATTTTACTTGGAAGTTTATTATCATCAAAGACTCTAGCTCGTAGTATAGTATTATTAGTTATATTGATAGGCGTTGTATAGCAAAGAGATGTGCTTTTGGGAATTGATCCATCGATAGTATATCTTATAACCGAACCAATATGTGAAGTAATACTAAATGTTTGAACTCCAGAATAAATTCCAGAGGCTAATGAAATCTCTGGGGATCCAGCAAACTCAGTATTTAATATTCCAATAGTTATATTACTACTTCTAGGTGTAGATTCTCCAAAATAAAACCAGCTTCTTCCACCATCTGGTTGACGACCAAAAGAGACATCAGAGAGCTGAGTGTTATATGAAATTGAATCAATTAATGTTCCATCTGGTGAAAACAAACCGATCTCCTCACCATCTTTACTTAAACTAAAATTAAGGTGAAGGTCTCTAAAATATGATGACTTACTACTTTCATATCCATCAGCCCATAAAATTAGATATCCTTTTCCATCAATTATAGTCTCTAATGGAAATTTCCATTTTGTTGGGTTAGATAAATTATCTGTGAGAAAATAACCACCAATATCTATTGCTCCACTTGAATCATTGTAAATTTCAATCCAATCTGAATAGTCATCGTAATCAACAATTTCGGGTGTTGAGGTTACATTAGATGCCATAAACTCATTGATGAAAAGAGATTGTGCATTTAGTACAGATAGAAATGCAAATAGAATGGATAGTAAAATAATCTTCTGAATGTTTTTCATTTTTTACTCATAAATAATTTTGCAAACAACTTAATAAAATCAATTGAAAAAGGGTATAATAATTTTTAGAATACCCAATTTTTACACCCTCAAATAGCTAGAAACAATTTATAATTAATGCTGAGTTCTATTAATCTTAGCATTAATTCATAATAGCAAAACAATTAACAGATAATCAAAAAAAGTATCTGCCATTTCGAAATGCGGTGCATTATTTGCTAAAACAAATAGTGCTTAGACATAATTAATAATTATTGATATTTTAATATTGGAAGTAAAATATGCTCAATATTTTCAAAGAAAACTTTTTTCGAAATTATTCTTATTTTGTGTACCAATATTTTTAAACACTGAGTATTAAATATGAAAAATATATCTGTTTTACTTTTGATTATTCTAACAATATCTTGTTCCAACAATAATAGCCAAAAGTATCAAATCAAATCAGATAATTTAATTAAAACTGTTTCGTATTTAGCAAGCGAAGAATTGAATGGACGCTTCTCTGGCAGCAAGGAGTATTATAAAGCTGCCAACTTTATTGCAAATGAATTTAAGAGTTTAAGATTAAACCCTTTTGAAAATGATTCCTATTTTCAAAAACTTTATGTTGAGTATAATGAAGTATTGCCTGGAGCTGAACTAAATTTATACAAAAGTGGAAATCTTAAAAACGAATATAAACTTGGTGAACATTACGTATTCCGTGGATTTACTGGTGCAGGTAATATTAAGGGTAATGTAGTTTTTGCTGGTTATGGAATTTCTATACCAGAATATGACGATTACAAAAACATTGATGTTAAAGGTAAAATAGTTTTGGTGTTTAAGTATAATCCTAAATGGAATATGGAAGGTGTAAAATTTCCTAGTGGATTACCAAGAGAGAAAGCTAGAGTTGCTGCTGAACACGGTGCAGTAGGAATAATGTTTGTTTCATTTCCAAATGATAATAATCCTCAAAAAACTATTGGTAGCACAATGCATGGGAAAGGGGAGCAAGTTGATATTCCGCAAGTGCATATAGATATTCCAGTTGCGAATGATTTTTTTACTGGAAGTAAATTAACTCTTAAAGAGATGCAAACAAAAATAGATAAAGAGAAAAAACCAGATTCATTTAAACTAAGAAGCACGGTTGAAATAAAAGTTAAAACAAATTATGTTAAAGAGAAAGAGACAGTAAATGTAATTGGAATTTATCCAGGCACCGATGCAAAATTAAAAGATCAAGTTGTAATACTTGAGGCACATCTCGATCATGTTGGAGGGCAAGGTGGTGAGATATACTTTCCTGGCGCAAACGATAATGCTTCTGGCTCTGCAGCTGTTTTAGAAATTGCACGAATGTTTGCAAATAACAAAATAGAAACAAAACGAAGCGTTATGTTCGTTCTATTTTCTAATGAAGAATCAGGTTTAGAAGGTGCATTTCATCTTGCAGATAATCTAGGATTTGATTCAACAAATGTAACGGCAATGCTAAATATGGATTGTATTGCTCATGGTGATTCTATTAAACTTGGTAGTGGTAAAACTTCGCAAGAATTGTGGAACTTAGCAAAAGAGCTAGATAAGCAAAATGCTAATTTGTCAGTTGAAAACACCTGGGGTAATGGCGGAGCAGATGCAACTCCATTTCATCAAAAGGGAATTCCAACACTCTATTTTGTAACAACAAATAGCTACACACATTTACATTATATGACTGATACACCAGAGACATTAAACCCTAAATTGTACGAAGAGATTACAAAATTAGCATTTAGAGTAACTGAAAAAGTTGCAAAAGGGGATTATGATAGAGAAAAATTAGTAGAGAAGGTGAAATAAATGAATAACAAAATTGGTATTGCAATACTCCATTCTGGATTTGAAGATGAATCTATAATTAGTGGAAGATTGAAAAATGAAATAGAATATTTAGGTGAATTGGACACTTTACAGTCTGAGATTGTATTTATTAATTCTGTCGAAAAGTGTAAACATTATTTGGCAAATAATAGTAATGTTACTGCAACAATAATATTAGTTTCATCTGGTGGAACAGAGAAATATGCAAAAGCAATAATTGAAGCGTATGATCATCCATTTTTAATGCTTAGCAACTCAAAAAACAATTCTCTTGCAGCTTCCCTTGAAATAACTGCATACTTTAGAAAAAACAAGCTGGTGAATTTATTCTACTATGAAAATATAAATGAATTTGGAAATGAAGTTGAAAATTATTTAATCGTTAACAATGCAATTCAAAAAATTAACAATTCTTCTTTTGGCATAATAGGGGAGCCTTCAGATTGGTTATTGACTTCTAAAGATTTAAGTTCTTGTGGTAATTTTAAAACTAAACTTATTGAAATTGATATTGATAATGTGAGTGAAAAAGTTGATGCAATTTCATCAACAATTACTACTTCCAAGATCGAAAGTGATTATCAACACAAGTGTGTTTGCCATAGTGAAATTGATAATTCTTCCAAGGTTTACGATGCATTAAAAGTTATTACGTCAGAAAATAATCTGGATGCCATTACAGTAAGATGCTTCGATTTACTTAAACACAATTATACTGCTTGCATGGCATTAAGTATGCTAAACGATGAAAATATAGTTTCAAGTTGTGAAGGAGATATATTTGCTCTTTTTACTATGTTTGTTGCAAACAAATTAACTAGTCAGCCAGTTTGGATGGCAAATCCCTCGTCAATAAATAAAAATGAGAACACATTAATTCTTGCACATTGTACAGTTCCCTCAAAAATGCTGAGCAGTTTTGATGAATCAAATTTAACAACACACATGGAATCTGGATTAAGTGTTGCAATTGAAGGTCCTTTAAAAAAGCGAGATGTAACAATTCTTAGAATTGGTGGTGATTTTGATAAAATACTGTTTTCTACCGGAAAAATAATTGATACAGATATGAGAAATCCAAATTTATGCAGAACTCAGGTAGAAGTTAAGTTAGATAAAAACATTCTAGATTGGACAAAAAATTCGCTCGGTAATCATCAAATTCTGGTTTATGGTGATATTACAAAGATTCTCTCTGATTTCTGTAATTATACAAAAATTGAAATTGTTTAGCTTTAATCTTGATATGAATCTAAAAATTGAGAATTAATTAAATTCCCACAATTTCGTTTAATTATTAAATTGTGGGAATTATTTTTACTAAAGATCACCTGCAAAATCAAAGTCAAAACCAACTCCAATTCTCCAATGATGCCCAACTCCACTTTCAATAATTTTAGATCCTACATTATTAACACTACTGTTATAAATACCATACTCTAATTGAAATGTGAGAGGTTCCAAAAATTGTATATGTGCTAAAACATTTACACCAAGGCGGCTGTTATCCCACTTCTCATCATCAGTATTTACCATAACTTCATAAAATGGGAGAATCATAATAGGAATTTCTTTAATTGGACTATACCAGATAGGTATTTCAAATCCAACACTCACAAATGCTGTATTTTCAGATACTCCATTTGTAATTTTATCTTTATAATAAGAGCCTCCCCAAACAAAACCAAGTCCTACTGCAACTGGTTGTAAATCATAGAAAAGAACTCCAATATGTTGACCAATTATTTCATCCATTGAAAAATCTGCTCCTGACATTACACCATTATCCTGAAGAACATCAGCAGGTAGTGCAGCAGTAATAGATGTATAAAATCCCTCATCAGTATAGAATATATTTAAACCAACTGCACAACCACTTGAATAAGTAGCTCCGAGGTATGAAAAGTCAACATCTTTTTGTGCAAAAAGTGATTGCGAGCTAAAAGATATACCTATAAAAATCAATAAAGTGAGTTTTCCTAAAAAGTATTTATTAAACATAACTATGTCCCCTGTATTTAATGAATGAAAAATATTACTAAATATGATTAGTGAATAATTATTTTATGATTCTAAAGATAGATTTTGTACTAAAAATTTGAAATAGGGCAAATGACGTATTTGGATAGAAAAAGATTTTGGGAATCTAAACGTAATTCATATAAACAATTAAGATATTGTTCCGATAATAACTTTGAATTAAAGTAGATTATTATTTAATCTATAAAAGCATTTTAATGGAACTATTAATTATTGGATGTTATAGCATATAATGGAAACACAAGAATTAAATATACCATATTTCAATTTTTCAGTTACACCCCTTTGTGGTGAAAGAGTTAATGAAATATTGGAAAAAACTAATAGAGGAATTATTCATTTTTCAAAAGTAGTAGATGAAGAGTGGAAAGCTTTAATAATTAAAAAAGATACATTTCTATTTAACTATAAATCACCATTTGAAAATCTTGATGATATTGATACTAGCATACAAGATGAATCAAACATCCATTCCCTCGAAGAGACAAAAACTCTTAAAAAGGAGAACGAAAACTATTTTGCTGGAAATAACGGATTTTTAGTTAGATATGATAGCATTATCAAGTTCATCCCTGTTACAAATAATGGAGCTTGCGAGATTACAATAAATGAAGATAAAACTAGAGTAACTGCAAAAATATTTCCTGCTACTGTAGGAGGTATAAAGTTAAGTGAAAATAATGTAATGCAAATAATTAAAAGAAATGGTATCACAGTTAATTTAGAAATGTTAGAAATTACTGGTGCATTAGACTATGTTAATAAAAACAATGAAATTCTTGATGATGTAATTGTTGCCAAAAGTAGAGAACCAAAACTTGGTATAGAAGGATGGACTGAATATCTATTTAATAACGAACGAAAAAGTGGTCCAGTAATTAAAGAAGATGGGACTACCGATTATCACAATATGAATTTAATCGAATCAGTCGTTGCAGATCAAAAAGTGGGCATATTTCATCAAATGGTAGAGGGTGTAGATGGCTATGATGTTTTTGGAAAGATAATAGTTCCTCCAAAAGTTAAAGAAGGGAAACCTCCCAAAGGTCAAAATATATATTATTCTGAAGAAGAACCAACTCACATTTTGTCCAAAGTTGATGGACACATAGCTCTAGTAAGAGGTGAAATAATTATCAACAATTTGTACAATATTAGAGGGGATGTAGATTTTAATACAGGTAGCATTGTCTGTAAAGGTTCTCTTAACATCACTGGAAATGTTAAAAATGGTTTCGACCTCGACATGAGTCAAACAATTACAATTGGTGGATATCTAAATGATTCTCAATTAATAGCTGGTGGTGATGTAATAATAAGAGGTGGTTTTAAAGGAACAGGTGAAGGGAAAATTAAGTCAGGTGGTAATGTTGCAATCAGATATATTAGAGAGCAAACAGTTTATTCTAAAGGTGATATATCCGTTGAAAAAGAAGTTGTTGAATCTAAACTTTTCGCAAAAGGAGATGTCAAATCAATAAGTAATAAATTAATTATTGTTGGTGGACGCTTAATAGCAGGTGGAAATGTAGATGTACATACTCTCGGGAATGAGTATGGGATGGAAACTATAATTGAAGCAGGTTATGATTACGAAGTAATTGCAGCGATTAAAAATAATGATGAACAACGAATGAAAATCAAATCAGATTTAAATGAATATAAAGTGCAAATCGAAAATAATATGGGAAATGGCGTTGTTACAAAACTTGCAAAAGCACTCTTAATAAAAAGCCAAATGATGAAGAAGGAATTTGAGGTTTTACAAACTAAAAGAGATGTCCTTAAAAAAAGCATTTCCAATTCATCAAAATCTAAAGTAATAGTTAGTGACAAAATATATCCTGGCGTTAGAATTGTAATTGATGGATTTAAATTTGAAGTAAATGAAGAAATGCGATCAAAAATATTCTCTGTATCAAAAGAAGAAGATGGCATTGTTGTTAGTGATAGATAATCTCAAGTCTTTTTTATTCCTTTTTCAGAAGTATGAACTAGAGATAGTTCAATCTCCCTCCACACTCTATTCCTAATATCGGGTTTAATAATCAATTCATTTTTTAATACCGTTGGATATTCTATGTCAATTTAGTAATTTGGTTGAGTTCTATTTTATGCAGCATTTATTAATATTAAAAGTGAAGAATCTGTCATTTCGAACTCCGACGTAGTTTGTTGGGATTGAGAAATCTCATAAAAAGTTAGGGATTTCTCAATCGCTATAAAACATGCTCATTTCGAAATGACAGTGTAAATATACTTTGAACTACTATTTGTTGTCAGAATTAGAACTCAGCAGTAATATTTAATTTTCAAAAAATGTCTGGGTAAACATTTAATGGCAAATAAAATTAAATCAAAATTATTTCTTCACATTTCTATTACTATTTCAGTATTATTTTGCTTTTCTACGAGTAGTCTAGGGCAGGATAAAATTAGTCTTTCAGCTGGAATTGGAATACTTGAATTTGCAAACGTTGGAGTACGTTATCAAATTAAGCAATCTCAAATAGGGGTTAGTGCAGGAATATATCCTACGGATGAAGAAAGTATTTGGTCGATAGCAGGAGATCTTCATTTACATTTGGGAGAATTATCTAATTTATCAAGTAGAAAACCCTGGTATTTTAGATTTGGTTTTGTTTATGTACAAAATGACAACTCAACTGGAACGGGACACAAAAATTATTATTTAAGTATTAGATTTGGAAGAGAAATTAATTTCTCAAAAAAAGTTGGTCTCTATATAGATTTTGGATTTAATATTGATGTTGAAAAGAGTGAAGTTAAAAAAACTCCAGAAGAAGGTCCAACTGGAGGAGCTTATCAATATCCTTTTATACCTGCCATTGGAATTGGAATTGGAATATTCTTTAAAATATAAACATGATATTTAATTAAATAATTTGGCTAGCATATTATCTTATCGTATATTTACGATAAGCAATGAAAAGAACATTAGAAAATATTATTTACGAAAACAAAACAGAAGAACTTGCTAAGTTTGCAAAAGCACTTTCTCATCCAACCCGTATTGCAATATTAAACCATCTGGAAAATCAATCATGTTGCTTCACGGGCGATTTGGTGGATGTATTTCCTTTAGCCCAATCAACCATTTCCCAACATTTAAAAGAGTTAAAAAATGCTGGTTTAATAAAGGGAGAATTAAAGCCTCCAAAGATTAAATATTGCATTGATCAAGAAAATTGGAACAGAGCAAAATTACTTTTTGAGAATTATTTCAATTCCAATAATTCTAATAAGTAGAGAATTAATTATTATTTATTTAAATAAATTCGTCTATCAGCAATAGACAAGGAAATAATATTATGAGCATATCAATCAAAGTGCTTGGAACAGGGTGCCCGAACTGCAAAAAAACTATTCAAGTTGTTGAAGATGTAGTAAAAGAAAACAATATAGATGCAACTATTGAGAAAGTTGAAGATATAATGGATATAATGAAATACAATGTAATGTCAACGCCTGCTGTTGTAGTGGATGAAGAAGTAAAAATATCTGGAAGAGTCCCTTCCAAAACAGAAGTGCTAGAATTATTTTAATTGAACCTTGAAAACAAATAAATAAAATGTTTGATTGGATAGAAAATATTGCTGACTGGATAGTTCTTGACATTTTAGAAATGGAACCTCTGAGTCATTTAGCCGAAGCCTTGAATTTCTTCATATACGATACTACAAAGATTATTTTATTGCTAACTGTTATCATTTTTCTGATGGGAATTATAAATAGCTATTTTCCTGTTGAAAAAGTTAGAAACTTTTTGTCTCGTAATAAACTCTTCGGATTTGAATACTTAATGGCTAGCTTATTTGGTGTTGTTACTCCATTTTGCTCGTGTTCGTCAATACCACTATTTATTGGATTTGTAAAAGGAGGAATTCCACTTGGTGTAACTTTTTCATTTTTAGTTACATCTCCTTTGGTAAATGAGGTTGCTATAGGATTATTTATTGGACTCTTTGGAGTTAAAACTACAATTATATATGTAGTTAGTGGGATTTTACTTGGAATGGTCTCCGGAATGGTTTTACAAAAAATGAAATTGGAAAAACATCTTACACCTTGGGTAAAGGAAGTTTTAGCAAATGCTGAAAGAGAGGAATTAGCTTTTGTTTTAAAGAAGCAAAAGTTAAATCAACGTATACCAATAATTTGGAACGAGGTTACAACAATTCTAAAAGGTATTTTGCCATATGTTATTATTGGAATTGCTATTGGAGCGTTAATGCATGGTTATATTCCAGAAGGATATTTTGAACAATATATGAGTAAGGAGAATCTTTTTGCAGTACCAATAGCAACAATTTTAGCAGTTCCAATGTATTCAAATGCTTCTGGTATTTTGCCTGTTGCTCAGGTTCTTGTCGCAAAGGGCATTCCGTTGGGAACTGCCATAGCATTTATGATGGGTGTTGTTGGGTTATCTTTACCTGAAGCAATGCTACTTAAAAAAGTAATGAACTTTAAGCTAATTGGCATTTTCTTTGGCGTTGTAACACTTTGCATTATTATTTCAGGATATATTTTTAATATAATTATTTAATAAACAAAGGATCTTAAGTTATGAAACAATTTATTATTTTAATGATTATTAGCTTTATTATTTCCCCTATATTAGGAAATGCACAAGAAAAAGATACACTTACTAATTCATCTGTAAATAGAATTGAAGTTATTGATTTCCATTCAACTAATAGATGTTTTACTTGTAATGCCATTGAGGCAAATACAAAATTTACTCTCGATACATATTTTGCTAGTGAACTTGAAAGTGGTAAAATAACTTTCCAAACAATTAATGTGGATGATGAAATAAATCAAGACATTGCTGAACATTTTGAAGCTTCGGGTACTTCACTATTTTTAAATGTAATTATCAGTGATAAAGAGACTAAAATTAATCTAACAAATTTTGCTTTTATGAATGGAAGAAAACAAAAAGAGTTCTCTGATGAATTAAAAGTAAAAATTGATTCTGAACTTAAAAAATTATAAATGGACTTCTTCCAATCAATAGTTGAGGGATATAATATTCCTATTCTTTCGGCTTTAGTTCTTGGACTAATGACGGCCATTAGTCCTTGTCCTTTAGCAACTAATATTACAGCAACCGCATATATTTCTAAAAATATTTCTAGTAAAAAAATGGTTTTTCTTAGTGGATTGATTTATTCACTTGGGAGAGCATTTAGTTATACTTCAATTGGGCTAATTCTTTATTTCGGAGCTAGCAAATTTCATGTTGCTCGTTTTTTAAATCAAAATGGAGAGAAGTTTTTAGGGCCATTATTAATAATTATTGGCTTATTTATGCTTAATGTTATTAAACTAAACTTTTTGAGTAAATCTAATATAACAGAGAAACTATCTGAAAAATTTAAAGATAAAGGATTACTAGGTTCTTTCTTTATTGGAGTGATTTTTGCCTTAGCATTTTGTCCCTATAGTGGTGCTTTATATTTTGGAATGCTAATACCGTTAACTATTTCTAGTGCAGATGGATTGTATCTTCCAATTGTTTTTGCTTTTGGAACAGGACTTCCGGTAATTCTATTCACATATTTATTAGCTTTCACAGCGGGGAAAGTCGGTCAGTTTTACAACAAGATTACTAAACTAGAAAAAACAATGCGATACGTAGCTGGTATTGTTTTTATCTTTGCAGGTATCTATTATATTTCCATTTTTACTGGAATAATCTAAACGAGATACCTAATTAAAATATAAATATCCTTCATAAGTAACTTAACTCTTCATCAAGTATTCGAATATTCAATCTAATATTATAATCATTGTAACTTTTTCATATTATAGAACGTCTATAGAGCAGACTTAATAAAATTATATTTAGGAATAAAATGAAATACAAAAAAACAATAAGAGTAGGGATCGTAGTTAGCATTCTAGCAGTTGGCTTTTTAGGGATGAATCTGCTAGGTTCTGCTGATAAAAAAAGCAATAAACGAGACGCCAAACCAGATATTAGAACAGTAACAGTAAATGATATAGTAGCAAAGGATATAACTTTATTTATTAGCGGCAATGGGGTAATTGAATCGAAAAGAAGTTTAAACATTGTTTCTGAAGTTAGTGGTAAAGTTGTTTTTGCGAAGAATGAATTAAAAAGTGGAACCTTTGTTAAGAAGGGAGAGACTATTGTTAAAGTTGATTCTCGTGAAATATCCAATGAATTAATGTCTCTACGTTCAGATTTAATGAATGCAGTAGCTTCCATTTTACCTGAATACAAAATTGAAGAAGATAGGGCATATGAAAAGTGGTTTAATTATTTCCAAAATCTTGATATAAATAAAAAGATAGCAGAACTTCCAGAAATAGTTGATGCTCAGGAAAAGATAAAAGTAAGTTCTCGTAATATTTTTACAAAATATTTTGCAGTTAAAAATAAAGAGATTAAACTTGCAAAACATTCAATAGAAGCACCATTTGATGGTTATATTAAATCAACTGGAGTTATTGAAAATAGTTTTGTGTCTATCGGTATGCCTTTCTTTTCATTCTCAGATGTTAATAATCTTGAAATAGCAGTTCCATTATTGGTTAGAGATTTTAACCAAATAAATTTCAAAAACAATCCAAAAGTAAAAATCTACTCAGATGCCACAGATGAAATATTAGTTGGAAAAGTTCTTAGAAGAGATAACATTTTAGAGAGAAATTCACAATCATTAAATGTTTATGTAGCATTCAAAAATTCAAAACTTAAATCTCATTTTTTACCAGGCAACTATGTTAATGTTGAAATTGAAGGAAGAACTTTATCAAATGTTTCTTCTGTACCGAGAAACTTGGTAGATAATGATGATTATGTTTATACTAAAGAGGATGGGAAATTAAATAGAACACATGTGGAAATTTTATCTGTTCAAAAAGATCAAGCAATTATCTCTGCTCAATTCAGAGATGGAAGTGAATTAGTAACTACTATTCTTCAAAAACCAGTGGTTGGGATGGCTATAGAAACTCTAGAAGAGAAAGAATTAGCTCAAAAATTGGAAGCTGAGAAACTAGAAGCAGAACAAAGTGATTCTACTAATGTTGAATCCAATGTTGAATCAGTCGCGTTAAATAACTAATGAATTATTTCAAATTGAATAGAGTTAGTAACATGTCATTGCGAGGAGTCTTCCAAAGGGATACATTCGGTACATTCTTTACTAGACAACGTGGCAATCTTCAATAGATTGCTTCTTCTACCATGCGGAATCGCAATGACTTTATACATGTAGACTGTTTTTTACACGATCCATTCATTTTAATTAAAGAAAATATTTAAGGAAATAAAATGTTACAAAGGTATGTAGAATATTTCATAAAGCACTCCACATTAGCAAACTGGATAATGATTGTAATTCTAATCTCGGGCGTATTTGGATTATCAAATCTAAACAAACGTCTTGACCCTAAGTTTGAGATTGAGCAAGTTGAAGTGGAAGTTCCTTTTCCTGGTGCTTCAGCCATTGAAGTTGAAGAGGGGATTATTACCAAAATTGAAGAACGTCTTAGAGGACTTGTAGGAATTGAAAAAATAATGTCAATTTCATCTGATGGTTATGGATATTGCAATATTGAAATATCACCTGACTATGATATGAACAAAGCAATTCAGAATATCAAGAATGCAGTAAATTCTATTAACTCATATCCTACTGGTGCCGAGAAACCAATAGTTTCTCAACAAACAGCGTGGAGTAGGGCAATAATGCTTTCCATTTATGGTCCGGAAGATTTATTATCACTTAAAAAAATTGTTGAAGAATTCAGAGATGAACTTCTAGCAACTGGAAAAATATCCAACATAAATATGTGGGGATTACCATCCAGAGAAATCTCTATTGAAATTACACCCGAAAATTTAATTCGTTATAAACTATCAATCAACGATATTTCTCAAGCTATTAGGAATTCAAATCTTAATATCTCTTCAGGCTCAGTTTTAACAGATAAAGAACAAATTTTAATACGCTCATACAACAGAAAATATCAGGCTTCAGAATTTGAAAACATTGAGGTTGTCTCATCAATAGATGGACAAAAAATTCAATTAACCGATATTTGCACAGTTAGAGAGCAATGGCCTGAAAACAGATTTTACTCTGAATACAATGGAAGAAGGTCTGTTGGTTTTAACGTAATGTACAACAATACCGAAGATGTTATTGAGATTGATAAAATTACAGAAGAGATGGCAGCAAAGTATGAAGAAAAATATGGTGGCTTGGTCAAGTTCGATTCATTTATAAAAGAGGTAGATCAACTACAAGAACGCATCGATTTATTATCGCAAAATGGTTTGATCGGTTTAGTTTTAGTTCTAATACTGTTAGGAATATTCCTTAATACACGGTTAGCTTTCTGGGTTGCATTAGGTATTCCAATATCTCTATTTGGAATGTTTTTCGTTTTGTGGATTTTAGATATTAGTATCAATGAGATGTCACTTTTCGGAATGATTATGGTAATAGGAATACTCGTTGATGATGGAATTATTATTGGTGAAAGCATCTTCTCACAATGGGAAAAACATGGCAAAACCCCTTACCGTGCTGCGGTAGATGGAACTATGGAAGTTATTAAACCAGTTGCTATTTCAATTGCTACTACAATTGTTGCCTTTACTCCATACTTTTATTTTTACGGAGGACTTGGAAAATTTGTATGGCAAGTAGCTGCTGTTGTAATAATAGCATTACTTTTCTCTTTAGTTGAAGCACTAATAATTCTTCCTGTGCATCTTGCTCATTCTAAAGCATTACAAAAGATTGATAGAAAAGAAAATATTCTTACTCGGATTAGAGGTAAGGTTGATGGCTTTCTTGCTTATGTTTTGAATAATATTTATGGTCGTTTTCTTAAATTCTGTCTTAGAAATAGATGGGCTGTTTCAGCAGTTGTGATTACTGTAATTTTATTAATTACTGGACTTTTTCAAGGCTCTCATGTTCGTGCACAGTTTTTTCCAGAATTGGAAGCTCCTTATGCGAGAATCCAAATTGAACTTCCTGCTGGAACATCAGCTAAGGTCGCAAATGTTGTAAGAAATGATATGATTGATAGAGCATTGGCGTTTGCTAAAACAAAGGAAGATACAGCTAATGGAATTCAAAACCCGATAGAAAATTTTACATCTTGGATGAATGGTGGAACAATAAATATTTTCTTTGTTCTCCCTTCATCTGGTGAGCGTGAATATACAATTAAAGAGTTCTCAAATGAATTAAGCGAATTTATTGGTGACGTTCCAGAAGCTGAAAATGTTACTGTTGGTGGATTCAATTTTGGAGGATCGCCAATCTCAGTTCGTTTCCAAAGTCAAGATTATACACAGCTAATGAAAGCTAAAGAATTAATGAAGGCTGAGCTTAAAAAAATAGCGGGTGTGAAAGATATCCGCGATGACACTCCACTTGGTGCAAATGAATTTATTGTAAATCTAAAACCAAAAGGGAAAGCTCTCGGATTTACACTGCGTGATTTAACAACTCAATTGCGTCAAGGATTTTACGGGCAAGAAGTTATGCGACTTCAACGTGGCAGAGATGAAGTAAAAGTTTGGGTACGTTTCAACAAAGAGAATCGTGTTGCAGTAAGTCAGATTGAAAATTTAAAAGTAATAACTCCTGCTGGATTTTATGTTCCATTTAAGGAAGTTGCTGATTATCATATTCAAAGAAGTTTAAGAAGAATTAGACACGATGATGGACAACGCTCACTCTCAATCTACGCAGATTTAGATTACACACAAAATGATTTAGCTATTATTCTGAAAGAGTTAACTTCTACTACAATTCCAAAAGTACTTAGCCAAGTTGAAGGCGTCACTCAAAGATTTGGTGGGCAAGCTGAAGTAGTTGATAAAATGGTTCAATCTATGACTTATTCAATGACTATTGCTGTTCTAATAATGTTTACAATATTAATGTTTCTATTCAAATCCTACATGCAAACCCTATTGATTATGTCTCTTATTCCTTTAGGTATTATTGGAGCTGTAATTGGTCACTACATTGTTGGCATTCCAATTTCAATACTCTCATTTTTAGGTATAGTTGCTTTGGCTGGAATTATTATTAACGATTCTGTTGTATTGGTTGATAAATATAACAGATTAATAAGAGAAGGCGTGGATGTTAGTGAAGCACTTTTAGAAGCTGGGTTGTCACGTTTTAGACCAATTATTTTAACTACTATTACTACAACTGCTGGATTAACACCTATAATTTTATTAACTAGTGAGCAAGGTCAGTTTTTAGTTCCTATGGCAGTTTCAGTTGCATTCGGATTAATCTTTGGTACTTTTTTAACACTACTTATGTTGCCATCTGCTCTCTTTGTAATTAGTGATTTACGAATAATGTTTAAAAGAAAAAGAACACGACTTGAACTTGAACCAGCTTATATTAGTAATAAAAAGGAATTTGAATAGAGACTCATTTTAATAACCTCTTTAAAGCTCAATTTGAATATTCAAATTGAGCTTTTTTAACAAATACTCTCCTACAATTTTAATGTTTTACTACACGAATCTAATTAATATTATGAAAAGCAGTTTGTTAAATAAAATTTTGTTGCCGCTACTTTGAATTCTATTAACAGTAATTATAGGAAGTCTTTAGTTTATAACTGAATATGAAGAGATAGTATTACTTAATTATCAGAAATAGAGGAGCAATCGATAAGTAATTTTGTTTTAGATGAACTAGGAATGGCAGCTGGAGCTCAAGAACAAAGTTCACAAACAAATGAAGTATCTGCGGCAATGGAAGAGATGTCACGTGCTGTTGTTGAAACTGCAAGTAGTGCAACTGCAGCGGCAGAAGCTTCTGAATATCTAAATAGATTAACAGTGAACTTAAGTACTTTGATTGAACAGTTTGAAATTGAAGAGGATGAGAATACACAAGATCTATTAAACTAGAAAATAAAAATAGAATTAATAATTTCTTAAATAAATAATTTTACAACTATCCGTATGAATAGAGAGTATAAGTGAGTTGAATTTTGATCAGACTGGATATTATGTAATATTCAGTCTGAATATTTATTGGTAGTGTAAAAAGTTTTGTGTAAAAGAACTTATTCGGAAAATTAATAACTGCTTTAATCACGAAAATATTTTAATTTAGGATTATTCTAAAATCAGAATAACACTAAGCTTTATCATAGTAATTGTACAATTCTTTATGATTGAAGAATCTACTTCTCCAAAAAAAAGGGTTCAAAACGAACCCCTTTTTATTAGTACAATTTAACATCAATTATTCTGAAGGTTTAATATTTTGATTAACTCGAAATAAGTTATTAGGATCATACTTGTTTTTAATTTTCACTAATCTTTCATAGTTATCTTTATATGATGCCTTTACTCTATCTTCTCCTTCATCCATCATAAAATTGACATAAGCACCACCAGCAGAATAGGGGTGGACTGCATCATAATAATCTTTTGTCCAAGCTGTAATTTTATCATTGTTCGAAGAATCAGGATCAACTCCCACAATAACTTGGGACCAATTTGCATCACGATATGCCCAGGGTGTATCACTATTTCCAACCTTATGTGCAGCACCATTTATTGGGTAAAGGTGCATGGTTGAATGAGGTGTGGGCATTTCATTACCATATTTTACATGCTGAGCAACCGCTTCATCTGGAATGTCTTTTATAAAGTCTGCTCTCCAATACCATTGTAACCCAGATGGATAGAAAACATCGAACATTCCGTTAAGCATTGGATGTGGCATAGGTCCAACCATTTTGAATAAAGGATTAAGGTCATCAATAACTTTAAATATTTCTTCTGCTTTTTCATGTGGGCCAGTATAATTCCAGACAACACCACAAACCTTCTTGCCATGTAATTCCACGGGGAAGGGAGGTCCAGGAATAGTTAAAAGGGCAAAGAACCCATAAAGATCTTCGGGTGCATCAATTATAAAATCACGATACCATTTTAATATCTCTTCTGTTTTACTAATATCCCAAAATGTAGGACCTGCATAATTTGTGTGGACCGGATTTCCTCTAAATAAAAATGAAGTAACAATACCAAAGTTTCCTCCACCACCTCTAATTGCCCAAAATAGATCTTCATTTTCGTGAGCGCTAGCTGTAACAAAACTTCCATCAGCTAAAACCATGTCTGCTTCTAATAAATTGTCAATTGTAAGACCATACTTTCGAGTTAAATAACCTAAACCGCCACCAAGTGTGAGTCCGCCTACCCCAGTTGTCGAGATTATTCCCGTTGGAACAGCAAGTCCAAATGCATGACCCGCATGATCAACATCACCCCACGTACACCCTCCACCTACGCGTATAGTTTTGGCCTTTGGATCAACACGAGTATAATTTATATTCGAAAGATCAATAACAAGTCCATTGTCACAGACTCCTAATCCACCAGCATTGTGACCACCACCACGAATTGAAATTAAAACATTATTATCCCTGCCAAAATTTACTGCAGAAATTACATCTGCAACATCAGCGCATTTGGCTATAAGTGATGGATGTCGATCAATCATACCGTTATAGACTTTTCGTGATTCATCGTAATTACTATCACTTGGTTGAATAAGTTCTCCTCTTAGGCTATCATTAAATCTATTAATTGTTTCTTCATTTATCATAGTGCACTCCGTACTTATTGATTGGAAAAACATGTTATTTAAAATAGTATTCTGTAATGGAATAGTAATTATTGTTGGCTCAACTAATATTGTGCCTTCTAAAATTACTTCGGAAATAGTTGCTTTTATTTTATTGAGTGATCAAGTTATAATGAAGATAGTGAAAGCAACCATAAAAGACAACATGTCCTTAAATAATATTAATAGTTTTTATGTGGATAAAAGTTTTTTAAATACGTGATGATATGAGTGTATTTTGATAAATATTTGAAAAGTTGGTTTAATAATTTGAAATAATAAACCCCTACCTAAATAATATTAGATAGAGGTTCATATTAAATATTTGTTACCTTATTTCGTAAGGAGGTTGTTCTGGCTGAACATGAGGGTTTGCTTTAAGCAATTTTAGAGTTTCTGAAATAGCAGCTTCCAATTGTGAATCTTGTCCGTTTGCCATTTCTGTAGGGTCATCAATTACTTCAATATCAGGTTCAACTCCATGACCTTCTTTAAACCATTTTCCATCTGGGTCATACATTCTAAAAGTTGGTACAGTAATTCCACCGCCATCTATTAATGTTGGATTTCCAGTATATCCAATAAGTCCACCCCAAGTTCTTGTACCTATTAATGGACCAAGTTCACGTTTTTTAAAATAGTCTGGGAAAGCATCCCCACCTGAACCACTCCATCCATTTATTAACATCACTTTTGGACCAAAATGTGCAGCTGGTGGCCACTGCCAATTTTTCCCATCACGTACTGCCCAATAAGCGAGTGGTTCTCTATTAAGCATTTCAATAAATCTATCTGGAATCTGTCCACCGCTATTAAATCTTTCATCAATTATCAAACCCTCCTTATCAATCTGAGAGATAAATTGACGAATCAATTCGCTTTGTCCATCAGTACCAGTACTGCGTACATAAACGTATCCAATTTTACCATTAGAGGCATCTTCAACTCTTTTTCTGTTTCCTTCAATCCAAGCTAAATGACGTAAACGACTTTCACTTTTAAGAGTTTTAATTAAAATATCTTTTGCACCATCAAGTTCTGGTTTTTCGTTTACAGTTAATTGAACTGTTTTACCAGCCAAACCTTGAAAAGCAGAATAAGGTTCTGTTGAAATATCTAAAGGAATTCCATTTACTGCTAGAATATAATCACCTTTTTTAACATTAACTCCAGATTGAGCTAAAGGAGATATAACTTCACTATCCCAAGAAGCGCCTGTAATAATATTTTTAATTCTAAATGCACCTTCATTTAATTCCCAATCAATACCAAGTAATCCAGTATTTTCTCTTTTGCTTTTTTCAGTATCACCACCATACTTATAAGTATGTGATGCATTTATTTCACCTATTAATTCTCCTAAAACGTAATTCACATCCCATCTTGTAACTGCATCATCCAAAAGTTTTCCGTAGTGTTCTTTCATAGCATCCCAATCCACACCATGCATATTTGGATCGTAGAAATAATCTCTCTCTAATCTCCATGCATCTGTGAAGATTTGCTTCCATTCTTCTTTAGGATTAACAGTCATTACCATTTGATCAATTGCTAACATATCTTTCATTTTTTGATCTTCTTTTATATCAATAATAGAAAATGAAGGAGAACCTTTAGATTTAGTCACAAGCATTTTTTTACCATCTGCAGATATTTCAAAACCATCAGCACTCTTAATAATTGTTTTCTCTTCACGTTCTTTCAAATCATAATAGATAACTGGTTTATCTTCATCTGCCGAGCCAGAATTTGGAAGTTTGTGATAAATCACTTTCCCTTTAATAGAGTGAAGATTAGCATATCTTCCAGCCTTTGGTGAAAGCATTACTAGTCTATTTTCAAATCCATCAAAATCAATTTCTACACTTTTAACTTCTTCTTTCTTTTCGTCATCATCCTTTTCATCTTTTTTCTTATCGTCGTCATCTTTTTTATCTTCCTTTAGTTTCACCTCATCATTACGAGGAGCTATCGGAGATGGAATATCATTCTTTAACGGAACTGCTGCAATTGTTGCAGAGTTTGGATAGATAAAAGTGTTATCAAAACTACTATAGACAGGTTTAAATGTTCTTGATGTTAAATAGTATAGATATTTATCTTCTGGATCGAAGGATGGATCATAATCAGAATAGAAGCCACTAGTTGCTTGATTCAGTTTATTCTCTTTTGAATCAAAAATAAATACTGCTGTTTGCTGATTATTTACTCCTCGTGAATATGCTAACCATCTACTATCTGAAGACCAGCTAACACTAAAATTCCTAAGAGCACCTTCGTACATATACAAACCTTGATCAACATCAACAACTTTACCGGAATCAAAATCATATATTTTAATTTTCATGGCTTGATCAATAAAAGCTAATTTTTTGCTATCTGGTGACCAATAAATATTGTATCTATATCCAGAATCAAAAGAAGTTAAAGTTTTTTCTTCACCATTATTCAGTATATCTTTAACAGTCAATTGATATTCACCCGTTTTATCGCTCCAATAAGCTACAGTTTTACCATCTGGTGACCATGCTGGAAATCTTTCTGCAACACCTGATGTTTGAGTTATATTTTTAACAAAACCATGTTTTGCAGGAAGTGTAAATATATCTCCTCGTGCTTCCATTAAAACTCTTTTTCCGTTATAAGCAATTGTAGAATTTTGAATATACTTTTCAGCTTTCTTTTTTTGAGGTAACAATGCAATTTCATCAGTAACAACATTTATTTCAACTTCATCATATTTTTTTGAAGTAAGATTTAATAAATATAAATTACCTCCAGCTTCAAAAACTAGATCATCTGGTCCAATTGAAGGGAAGTGAATATCATAATTCTCAAAATTTGTTAATTGAATTGATTTGTTATCATCTAAATTATATTTCCAAATATTGAATCTTTTATTCGGACCTTGATCTGAAAGGAAATAAACATCATTACCATGCCACATTGGTAGTTCATTGTTGGCACTATTGTCTGTTATTTTATGGGACGAATAATCTTCTAAATTAAATAACCAAATATCTGTAGCTGTGCCCCCACGGTACCTTTTCCAAGTTCTAAATAATCTTGTACGTTTTGTGAAAGCTAATAATTTACCATCTTCAGATACGGATGCAAATTCAGCATATGGCAAAGGTAACTTTTCAGCTAATCCACCTTTATTACTAATTTTATAAAGTTGATTGAATCTTTGTCTTCCACTCTCTCTTGATGATGAAAACAAAATAGATTCACCATTTGAATACCAATCCAACATTCTATCAGTACTTGGGTGATTAGTTATCCTTGTTGGTAATCCACCAAAAGTAGGAATTACAAAAACATCATTATTGCCATTGTAGTTTCCCTGAAAGGCAATTGAACTTCCATCAGGGGAAAATTTAGGAAGCATTTCCGCTCCACTTGGCGAGCTTAATCGTTGCGCAGTACCACCTTCTTTTTCAACAATCCAAATATCGCCTGCATAAACAAAAGTAATATGTGATTTTGAAACATCAGGAAATTGCAACATTCTTGCGTTGACTTGAGCTGATAATTGAACTGTTGCTAACAAGAAGATAGTAAATACTAGATAATATTTTTTCATATGATTCCTCATTATTTAAAGTACACTAGTTGATAGACGTTTCCAATCTAAATTGGTTTAACAAAATATTGAAATAGTCTTTTTTTGAGTAAAATTAGAACCTCTGCGCAAAACTATAAAAGACAAACATGATCCACAATCAACAATAAATTGGTATTATATTGTGAATCTTACAAACTTCTTTCACGAGAATGGACGAAAGTAATGGAAATCCTAAACATTTTACATCAAAAAAAGGGGAGGGGTTTGTAACTCATATTTCTAAAATAAGTGCTCAAATTTTTATAGAGCTATCTGAAGCTGACTCTTCAGATATGTATGAATAAAGATCAAAATACTCTGATATTTAAGTTATTAATAATTGGTCTATAAATCGTTCTTGTCAAAGAAATCCTTAATTATCAACGCAAACTGATCAAACTCAATTAAAAATGCATCATGACCATGAATTGAATCTATCTCAGCATAGGTTGAATTAGGAATCAATTCTGCAATTCTCTTTTGTTCTTCTGGAGGATAAAGGATATCAGATGATATTCCAATTGATAAAGTAGGAATCTCTATATTCCCTAGAACTTTATCTAATTCACCTCTATTTAAAGCAACATCATGCAAATCCATTGCGTGACTAAGATATAAATATGTATTTGCATCAAACCGCTCATTGATTTTTATTCCATGATGATTTAACCAACTTTCAATTTGAAAGATATTATTATTATCCAAATTCTTAGACTTATTATCCACTCTCTCACGTGAAAATTTATTTTCGAATGAATTAATACTTCTGTAACTAATCATTGCAATTTTTCGTGCAAGAGAAAATCCTTTTGAAGGCTGTTCTTTGTAATTACCATTATTCCACACAGGGTCATTCATTATAGCTTGTCTAGATGCTTGGTTTAACGAAATAGCCCATGGAGAATGTTGAGCAGATGTTGCTATTGGAATTATAGATTCAATCATTTCTGGATACATTATAGACCATTCAAGGACTTGCATTCCACCAAGAGAACCACCAATAGCTGTTTTTATCTTTTTTACCCCAAGATGCTCAAGCAATTTTTTTTGAACTTTTACCATATCTCGTACAGTAACAGTAGGGAAGTCTAAGCCATACTTTCTATTGAACATATTCTTAATTGAAACTGGTCCTGTTGTACCATAACAACTTCCAAGAATATTGGATGAAACAATGAAATATTTAGATGTGTCAAAAAGTTTTCCATCTCCAATTAAACTATCCCACCAACCTTTTTCCCCTTTTTGAAGTATCGAATACTTCTTTAATAAATCAGGGTTGCTATTATTATCAGTTTCAATCTCTTCAATTGTTCCAGCAGCGTGGGCATTTCCAGTAAGTGCATGATTTATTAAAATAACATTGGTTCCGTGACTGTTTAGTTTTCCATATGTTTGGTAAGCCACCTGAACTGGAGATAATTCATCTCCAGTTTCAAAAATAAGTGGGTCATTAAAATTGAATAGGCTTACTATTTT